>JANQOH010000476.1 GCA_028289725.1 Alphaproteobacteria bacterium | reverse complement strand
ATCGATGTGCTCATTCGAAGCCAGCTTCAGGCCAGCACTCCGCCACAACGATCCACAGAATACCAATTTCGAGCACAGTTGGTCGCAAAGAAAGATGACCGAATAATTGCCTCATCGAAAAATCCTGCAGATGTCGACTTACCTAAGAAACAAAGCAAAATTGCCCTTCTCAGCCTCAAAGAAGAAATTCGTGCAATTAGGCCGTTTGATATGCCCCCATTGGTTGGGGATAACAGAACAGAAGTGGCGATAAGCGCCGACGCCTTTTCGGTTTTGGAGGCGACAGTCGATTCCGCACTCGCATTGCACGAAGCTAAGACTATGACGGAACGAATTTGCGAGGCCCTTCAATCCCTTCAAAAAATCCTAAGGGAATTTCAAGCACTGCTTGAGCAGCTCAAACTGACAACCCTTGGGCTATTTGGGTTGATCGTCGTTGCAATCTCTGAACTAAATGCCCTACTAACTTTGCTTGCCCGCTAGACCCTACAGATGCTGGGGAAAACGGTATCTGGGTCACGAATTTTCTGGAACGAAGAATATCGCTTTGTGTTTACGGACAATACGCGACCTTTAGGTCGCCCTTGGTGGCCCATGCTAGCTCTCGGTCCGTCTCCAACCCACCGGATTGAAGTAGGCTACCTAATTCCCTTGTAAGCGAAATCCATCATGAACTGCACGCATGACATCGTTCACTGCCTCAACGAGTATGAGTTGATACGCAAGTACCGCTGCGAGGCCTGCAAGCAAGTAATGATATGCGGTTGCGACAGGGAGATCGGCGAAACATTCCTCAGCCACCAACTTAGGAATGGCTGCATACTTAAAACTCAGGAACGCGTAGCCGTGACCTTAGGGTTCGTCGAGGGCGTTTGTCGAGAGTGCCGTGGGCTGCCACCGGAGGCGCATCCTGTGGCGGCGATACCAGGACGGACGAGTAAGATCCAACGCTACTATTGGCGTGAAATCCAGTTTGAGTTCTTCAAGCGCTTCGCCGATCGCGCCAAAGCCGCCAGCCTAGACCCTGAAGCGCCATACTCCCCCGACGCGAAAGCCCTCCGAAAGGAGGTGGAGCACGAAGTACTAGAGGACATTAAGTTACTACACGCGACGAACCCGAAATATACCTACGAGGAAATCTCCCAATCCGAGGTTCTTGCGAGGTACGCAGTCGAGGAGATTCGCCTTGATGCCACCTTCACACCAAGAGCCGAGGGGAGGGAAGCGGGCATCGTTGAGGATGGAGAAATTGTGTCAGCGGAGGAATTCGCGGCACGGCACTATCGGCGGGCAGGTTGGCAGACCATGTTCGTCGAGAGTGTGCCGTTTCACGTGCTGTTCGGCGTCTACATGTGGCTCCTGGTCCAGGACATCGAAGACCCCCTAACTCGCCTCGTGTCCTTCGGTTCACGAACGGATTACGAGGGTGCCAAGAAGGGAACACAGATTCATACATTCCTGCCCTCGGACTTCGGCACTCCGGGCTTCGGTGAGCGACGCGCACAAGCCATCAATGAACATCTCAGCAATGAGTTGCAAGACGACTTGGAATGGCATTTCGACTACTGGCTCGACTATAGCTCTGACTTTCGCGAGTATTTGTGGGCTCACCGGGAAAGCGATGTGCGGCGAGCTCGACAGCTTATCAACTTGTTGCCCGCGAATGTAATCGTTCGCATCCTCCGCTACCTAGTCGGTGACTATTGGGGCCGGTTCACCGGCTGGCCTGACCTTCTAGTAACCAAAGACGGTGAGTTTTTCTTCGCTGAGGTTAAGGCATCCAAGGACAAGCTCAACGAGGATCAGAAGCGCTGGATCGCCGACAACGCAGACAAACTACAACTCCCTTTCAAGCTTATCAAAATCCATCGTGCAGCAACCCAGCCCATGATTTAGGAGGTACCTGCGCGCTCGCGAAAATCCCATAACCCGGTCACGCTTTCGTTGCCGCGACGACACCGAACGCTAGCCCTTAGCTGCCAAGCTACTTAATCTTGCCCGCGCCCGAAATGGTCATCTTTCGCGGACCTCATCTCAGTGACTCCACATTCCGTAGACAGGCATCTCGATGAAAACAGCCGCTCTCGTTGTCTCAGTATTTTTAAATCTCGGCCTTGCCTATCTGCTGTTCGATTATGCGATTGACGGGTGCGCAGTAATGTCGGACGGGCGCGTTGGCGTCCTGACGCAAGATGTCGATATCGGTGTGTTTGATACCGATGAAGCGCTCTTCACATTGCCGGAGGGACTTGTTGTCAGAGAGAGGTCGGCGAGCGGGCCGGGATGGTTTGAGCCTCACGGTTTTTGGATCGTCGTAACGGCCGACAACGAGCGCTTCGTGAACTACGAGCCGAATGCCGAAGTCTTGGCGAGGCATTATTCCGAGTTCTATTCGGCGGAAGTATCGGAAAGCACCAGATAGCATTAATCAATGACGCTGAAGTCTCCGTCGTCCACGGTGTCGGCGGCATGTTCGCCGCCGCCGGCACGGTCGTGCTATGTAATGGGGCGGGGAGCGTCGACCGCAGAGTGAGGCTGACCCAACACCGCCAATTGCAACGGGCGGATTGAGATAGATCAACGCACTGTTACCCACGGCGATCTACGCTATACCCGATCGAAAGGATATCGGCACGCGACGCGGAGGCCGTCATGACCGACCAGGAAAACGCGCGCGAGGCCGCCATCAAGCGGCTGAAGGCGAAGCGCGAATTTAAGATGCATCTGGGCGTGTATCTGATTGTGAACGCCATGCTGATCGCCATATGGGCGCTCTCGGCGCCGCAGGGCTTCTGGCCGATTTGGGTGCTCGTCTTCTGGGGTGTCGGGCTCGCCTTCCATGGCTGGCACGCGCATTTTCAAAAGCCGTTTACCGAGGAGGACATTCGCCGCGAAATGGGCGCCGACCGCTGACGCCGCGCCCTAGCCCGTTCGCAGAACATCGAAACCGTCATCCCGGACTTGATCCGGGATCCAGGGTTGGCGTGCGTGCTTTCCAATAATCGGTTTTGGGTCCCGGGACCCCGGCGCAGGGGCCGGGGTGACGCACGTCGCGCACTCGGATCGTTCAACCCGCCGCAGCTTCAACAACACCGACTGACCCCACACAGGCCTGCACCTCAATCGCGCAAGTCTGGCCAAGCCTTTCCTTGCGTTTGTCTGTGGAAACCGCCGATCTAGTTTAAGACACGCGGTGGCCCGTTCCATGGTTCACGGCGTGGAATCGCACGCCGACACATGCGGGCCTCGCATCGCTGCGGCGCGAGCGGCCTGTTGGCGCTTGGCCGGGCCGCGGGAGGAGCGGACATGTGCGCGCTTGTGGATCGGCGCACGGCACACCGGCCCATACGTCATGGCCGCGCGGACAGTGCGACGCCGCGGACGCGCGCGCGTGCGCCAAAACGGGCATCCTCGGCTGGCCGGATTCCCGTGCGGGGCGGTCGATGAACAGTCGGCTGCTTCTCGCGTTGGCGGGTCTCACGGCCCTACTCGTTGCGGCGTTGGGGCTGCCGAATGACGCTCTGGCTCAGCCTGCGGGCACCGTCTGTGCCGCGAGTACCGATACCTCCACGTTCGACAATGGCGCACTTTTTACGGCCGAAGGCCAAAACACCGTCGACCTTGATGTCGCATCGTGCGTTGTCGGTCCGGGGACGATCGACGACTACGCCGCAACGAGCCTTTTTGTGGCGGCCGACCAGTTGCTTGTGGTGAACAACGTCCTCAACGCGGACAACGGCTTTACCGCCGGCATCAGTGTGGTTGGAGGCGTTAATGTCACGAACTTCCTGCTCAACGGTGTGCCGTATACAAGCGGGACACAGATACCGCTAACCACGGCCGGCGCCTTCAGCGGGATTTTCCAGTTCGACTTCGGGGGCGGTTCGTTTCAATTTTCCGTCGTCAAGCCCGCGGCCAGCAACACCATCCAAGGCTTTACCATTGTGGTTGCCGGTGCCGGCGCGACGGACCTGCCATCGCTCACGCAGCGCGCCATCAACAACTTCATGGTCCGCCGTGCCGACCAGATCATCGCCAACGGACCGGACATCGCCGCACGCCAAACCGGCGGTTTTGGCGCCGCCACCGGCTCGGCGGTCGCCTTCCATGCCACGGGCAATGAGAATTCGTTCGATGTCGCGTTCGCCACCGGCGTGCGCCGCATTCAATCCGCCAACGCTCCCGGCGACGGTCCATACATCGCTTCCGCCGCAGCGGCCGCCAACGTGCCCCCGTCGTCCGATGCTCTCATGGCGGCATCATCGGCGACCGGATTCGACCTGTGGGCCGAAGGCGCCTTGTCGCGGCTCGACAATGGCAACGCCTCAAGCGATCTCGCCCTGCTTCATGTCGGGGCCGACTACCGCTTTTCCGAAGACCTCTTGATCGGTCTGCTTGGACAAATTGACTGGTCCGAAGAAGAGAACAACACCATGAACGTGCAGGTCGACGGGGTGGGCTGGATGACCGGACCGTATCTCGCCGCCCGTGTGCATGAGCATCTGATCTTCGATGCCCGCGCGGCTTGGGGCCGCTCCCATAATTCCGTCAGTCCAAACGGCACCTATACCGACAGCTTTAGCACGCGGCGGCGACTAGCCAGTGGCGGACTGACCGGTGACATCCGATTGGACAATTGGCATTTAACGCCCGGCGTTCAGGCGACCTATTTCCGCGAACGGCAGGACACCTTCACCAACAGTCTGGGTGTCGCAATCCCCGAGCAGACCCTATCTCTCGGCCAATTCACCTTCGGGCCCGAAGCCGCCTACGTCTATCGCCCAACCCAACAGTGGGTGATGAGGCCGCAGATCGGCGTCGTTGGCATATGGAATTTTGCCCAAGCCGACATTTTCGATCTCGCCACCGGCGCCACAGCGGGGACCGACGACCTGCGCGTACGGTCCGAGGGCGGCCTTTCGGTGACCTACAACGACCGCTACACGTTGATGGTCCGCGGATTCTATGACGGCATCGCCGTTGAGGATTTCGAAGCCTATGGCGGCCGCTTGGCGATCAACATCTTGCTCGCGTCCGGCTTCGTCCTCACCGGCGAAAGCTTCATGGAGAGCGCGGTCGCTGACGATCAAGCCCTCACGATTGACGGTACCGATCCCGCCGCCAACATTGGCACTAGTCTCAGTTTGAGATTGCGGCTTTAGGCCCACAGCCACAATCCGCTGCCGCTTCTCGCCCTCCCCCTAGCCGTTCTTGCGCCGGATAATCGTATGTTATAACGTCACATTCCGCATTTGTGATTGCCCCTCGGCCAAGAAGCCTGGGCGTGGCCGCTGGAAGAATTCGACATGGATACAGAGATTATCGGTAGGTCGCCGGGGGACGCCGCGCGCGCCGGTTCGACCGTGCGCCAACGGCCCAGCCGGTCGGAGGCGGAAGCCGCGGTGCGCACGCTGATCGAATGGGCGGGCGACGATCCGGATCGGGAGGGGCTGAAAGGGACGCCCAGGCGTGTGGCGCGCGCCTACGAAGAGTTCTTTGCCGGCTACCGGGAAGATCCGGTTGCTTTGCTCGCGACGACCTTCGAGGAAACCGCGGCGTATGACGAAATGGTTGTCTTGCGCGACATCCGCCTCGAATCCCATTGCGAGCACCACATCGTGCCCATTCTCGGCAAGGCGCATATCGGTTACCTGCCGTCTGACCGGGTCGTTGGGATTTCCAAGCTGGCGCGGCTTGTGGAAGTGTTCGCCAAGCGGATGCAGATCCAAGAAGCTCTAACGTCGCAAATTGCCGACACTATCCAGCAGGTGCTCAAACCGCGCGGTGTCGGCGTCGTGATCGAAGCGGCGCACCAATGCATGACCACGCGCGGCATCCGCAAACCCGGTGTTAGCATGGTCACCAGCCGGATGCTCGGTTCGTTTCGCGACGATCCCACCACGCGCCGGGAGTTTCTGGCAATGATTGGAAACCCGAGGAGCGCGCCGTATGAGAGTTGAATACGCCGATCCGACGGCCGCGACGCCCAACGCAGCAGGCCCGGCGACCGATGCGGGCATCGGGATATGTGAGGATCCGGACGGTCTCGCCGCCATCAACACGCCCGACACGGAGCTTGTGATTTGGCGGCGCGCCTTTCCGAACCGCCTGACGACTTGGCTCGAAGAAATCGGTCCGTCGCATTATCCCGATACACGGATTCTTGTTGAGCCTGGCAACTTTCGGCGTGCTATTGAACCGCATTTGGACAAATGTGGCATGCCTGCCGGACGCTTGCGAGAATACTTGGTCGGGGACATCGATTTTCTCGTCACGTCATTTGCCGGCATCACGGGAAGCGATCTGGTTGACGTGCGGCTGGAGCGCGTTGACCACGATGCCTGCTGGAAATTCCACCGCGACTATACGGAAGCGCGCCTTTTAACGACCTATTGCGGCCCCACCACTGAGTGGATCCAACCGCAATACGCGACCCAAGCGCTGCAGGAACAAAGAGAATATAACGGGCCGATCGAGCACCTCCGGGATAACGACGTGGCGATTTTCAAGGGAAGCTGCGCCGCGTCGGGCAAAGGGATCGTGCACCGCTCGCCGCCAATCGAGGACACCGGCCAAACGCGATTGCTGCTTTGCCTCAATAAACGATCGGTCGCCTCTCCGGCACCATGGCCAGCAGATTCGTGAATAAGTGAGGCTGCTGACCGGGACCGATACCCCGCGCACGCGGCATCTCGTCGGGTCGGCACCGGACAGTATACAAGCCAAATGTTATGATATAACATTTCTGCCGTTGCCCTGCGAACGACCTGAAGAGTCTCCCAGCTAGACCTGGACGCAAGAGCCGGATCGACGCGACTTTTCCGATCGCACGTATGCGAGCGTGCCTTGCCGCGTTGGGCAGCCGGTTGATTCTGCGGCACTCCGTGATCAGACAGCGCTCGGCGCATAAACGGAAACTGATGGACGATAGATCGCCTGCAGCCTCAACCGTTTTCGTCACTGTCGTAAAGCCAAGGGAGGAGAATCTTGACCACTTATCCAGAAAAGGATGGCAGCACGTTTGAATCGGACGATTGCCCGGAGGTCGATGTTAAGACCGCGAACTGTGCAGTAAAGCAGGAAGAGCGCGACGGTTTCGATCGCAGATCCGTGATGTTCGGCACGGCTGCGTTGGCGGGTGCCGGTGCTCTCGCAGCGGCGGCACCGACCGAGGCCGCGCCGATCGATGAGGGCCGGCCGGCTCACGTCGTGAAACGCTATCCGGACGATATCTGGCTCGTCCACGACGACCGGTTCCGCCAATACACGATTGGCAACACGCAGCTCTATCGGGAATTCCAAGGCACGATGTGGGCCGAGGGGTCGGCCTGGAACATGGTCGGACGCTACGTTGTCTTCTCGGACATTCCGAACAATCGGCAACTGCGCTGGAACGAAGTGACCGGCGAAGTCACCCCCTTCCGCAGCCCTTCGAATTTCTCGAACGGCAACACGTTCGATTTCCAGGGCCGGCAGCTGTCGTGCGAGCACTCCACGTCGCGTCTCGTTCGCTATGGCTGGAACGATGGTCCGGCCGAAGTCCTCGCCGATTCATTTGAGGGGACGCCCCTGAACGCGCCGAACGATGTGGTGGTCCATCCCGAGGACGACGGCATCGTATTCACCGATCCCGGCTACGGTCAGCACTGGTGGTACGAGGGTGGCGTCCGCGAACTGTTGCTGCCGACCAGCATCTATCATCTCGATCCGTCATCCGGCGCGCTGACGCGCCTCACCGACGAGATCTTTAAGCCGAACGGCATCGCCTTCTCGGCGGACTACCAGACACTGTATGTCGCCGACACGGCACCCACCCATCATCCCGGAGAGAAGGCGCGCATCCTCGCTTGGGATGTCGAAAATAACGGCCGGCGGCTGTCGAACCGCCGCGTCTTCGCCGAACTCGACGCCGGGTTCCACGATGGCATTCGCTGCGACCGCGACGGCAATGTCTGGGCGGCGACGGCATTCGGCGGCGAAGGCATCGATGGCGTGCACGTTTACACGCCCGACGGAACCCGCATCGGCCAGGTGCTAATGCCCGAAGGCTGCGCCAATCTTTGTTTCGTCGGCGATCGGCGCAACCGCCTGTTCATTTGCGGCAGCCAGTCGGTCTACACGCTCTACACGGCGGCTCAGGGCGCACACATCACCTAAGCCCGCACAGACCGCAACGTTGACGAAAGCCGCTCTCTTACGAGAGCGGCTTTCTCAATTTGCGATGCCATCACGTCAGCGCCGGCCCCGACTTTGTCGGCCATATATCCGGCGCGCGCATTTGGCGTGACAGGAATTCAGATTTGGGGTGGTTTCTGGGGGCGACCGCGGTGCCACGCGTAGAGTCCGCTGGCAACGATGATACCGCCGCCAAGAAACGTCGCGGCGTCGGGAACATCGCCAAAGGCCAAGAACCCAATGAGAGCGGCCCACACCAGCAAAAGGTAATTGAACGGCTGCAAAGTACTGGCCTCAGCCAAAGACAGCGCCCGAATGACGCTCACATGAGCGCCCACGCCAAAGGCGCTTGCCAGCAGCAACCAAAGCCACTCGTCTAGAGTAGGCGTGACCCAGTGCATCGGCACGATCGCGCTCATCACGACAAATCCCACCGCGCCCGCATAGAAAGTCGACGTTCCCAAAGTGTCACGGCTGGACGCGAACCGCGTCAAAACGAGATAGACAGAAAAGCAAACCGCACTCGCGAGCGAGATCAGCGACGCGGATTGAAACACGGCGAGGCCCGGCCGGACGACGATCAGGACGCCGATAAACCCCACACCGACCGCGCACCAACGTCGCAGCCCAACGCGTTCTTTGAGAAAGACGACGGCAAGCGCCGTCACGAACAGTGGTGCGATGGCCAGCACCGCGTGGACTTCCGCAAGTTGCAGAAAGCGAAAAGCAAGCGTGACAAGCGCAATCTCGGTCACCAGAGCGAGGCCGCGCGCCCCTTGCAAAACCGGCGCGTTGGTTCTGAGGCCGTCAAATCCGGAAGCGCGCATGGCAATCGCCAATCCGAAGATCGTGAAGAAGACGTAGCGCACCCAAATAATTTCGGAAACCGGCAAGGTGGCGGTCAGGTGCTTTGAAACGGCGTCCATGAACGCGAACAAGGTCATGGCGAGAATGTGCCAAAGGATGCCGGACCGCCCGGCGGCGGACACGCCTGATGGACTACCAGTCAAACCGGACGCCTTGTGAATGCGATGGTGGCTGCAAAGCCGTTAAAGATGGCGCCCGTATATGTGTTGGCTAGATCGTCCGCAACCGCGTTTTGTCGAAGTCCGTTCGAACAGGCCCCCCGACGCTCGGACGGTCCTCAAAATCAGGCGCAAAACCTGCGGTCGTCCGACGACCCGCCTCTCACCGCTCAGGAAACCGAAGGTCGACATCGTCGAGACCTGTCCGGAACGGGATCGGTCGGATGGATAACGGACTACATGCTACCGACGCCCCAGAACCGATAAACGCCGTACAAGAGGCTGAGCAGAGTGCAAATCATGAGGATGACGCCGAGGGTTATCGCCAAGGCCTCATAGGCTGTCTCGGTGGCCGCGGCGCCGGCATAACCGACCAGCGCGCCCAGGTACCAAAGGATCGGTGCGACGAATAGGACAGCCACATAGCCACCTATCAGCGCGCCCAAATAGATACCGAGCCCGATCCCGACGAAGGACCCCGCAATCGCGCCGACTGTCTCGGCGTGGCTTGCATCGTCCCAGGGGTCGCCGGATAGCATTCCTTGATAGAAATCCCAGATCGCATCCTTGCTCAACATCATGTCATCAAATGTTTGTTTGGTTCCGCCTCGAGACCAACTTTGCGTTACCTCTGGTTGGCGCGTTCCGATAAAGAGCGGGCCATTGCGGTTGCCGGTCGTCTCCTCTTTGCCACATTGACCGGCCGCGAATGTTCTCGTATTGTTCTTTTGCGTTCTGTCGATTTGAACCGGGAGGTATCGTTGGCGATCCGGGGAAGTTGTTGCTGTGGGGCGGTCAAATTCGAGCTTGCGGCCGAGCCGACGATGATGGCGACGTGTCATTGTTCGCGGTGCCGGAAGGTTGGGGCGAGCACGTTTGTGTTCGTCAAGAAAGACGACCTGAAGTGGGTTCAGGGACGGGACCGGGTGCGGCTTTATGAGCCGTCCGCGCCGTACACATACGGGCGGTGCTTTTGCAAGGTTTGCGGCACGTCGCTCGGTGAAATCCTGTCGGAAGACGACAGTTTTCCGATTGCGGCGAATTGCCTCGACGATGAGGTGAATCTAACGCCGCGCTTCCACGAGTTCGTCGCCGAAAAGCCCGCGTGGTATGACATTTGCGACGAGGCCAAACAGTTCGCTCGCCATCCCGACCCGGCATGACGCCGTGTCAAAGCAGCGTTCGCGCCACGGCGCGGACACGTTGAAAGACGACGCCGCAAACCGTGCGGCGGCGTATTCCATTAGCATAGCATTGAAATCGCCACCCCGGCGCTAAGGCCGGTGTGACGATTTCCGCAAACGTCTTTTAATCGCGTTCGACCATGACACCGGCGAAGCTCAGATCCCGCGCCAGGCCCGCCCAATCGACGGTCGCCGGCCGGAAGGTGTCGAGCGGATGGCCGTCAGCCACCGAGATATCGACGGACACAGGTGTTGCGCCGCAGAAATTGGTCGCAAAAGGATATTGGTGCATGGCTTTTTGGCCGCCGGCCGGCAAAACCACGGGATAGTTGAGCGTGCCGGACGCCTCGGCGCATGGTTCTTCGGACAGCGTCAATTCGATGCG
>JANQOH010000467.1 GCA_028289725.1 Alphaproteobacteria bacterium | reverse complement strand
TATCTGAAATCCTCCGACGCCATCAACATCGAGCGGTTGCGGTTGACATTTTCTTCGCCGACCAGATCGGCCGCGGCGTCCGCCGCGATATCACTTTCGCCCGGTTCGTTAATCAGGGGCGCGAAGGTTTCGCGGACATCGACCGTGACGCGCGCGCCGAGCGCCTGACCGACGCCCTCCGCGATCGCACGCATGCGGTCTTCGATCAACGTCATGGTGTCGCGGGTGAACGCGCGCACGGTGCCTTTCATATGCGCGGTTTGGGGGATCACATTGTAGGCGTCGCCGGTTCGGATTTGGGTGACGCTGACCACCGCGGTGTCGATCGGCCGGGTGTTGCGCGCGACGATGGTTTGCAGCGCGGTGGTGATATGGCTCGCGACGATCACCGGATCGATACTGTCCTCGGGCCGCGCGCCATGCGCGCCGACGCCGTCAATCATGATGTCGAAGAACGCGCCGCCCGCCATCATCGGGCCGGGCCGGATGGCGAAGGTGCCCGCCGGCATGCCGGGGCTGTTGTGCATGCCATAGACATTGTCCATCGGGAATTTTTCGAACAAGCCGTCGGCGATCATGGCCTGGGCGCCGCCCAAGCCTTCCTCCGCCGGCTGGAAAATGAAATGCACGCGGCCGTCGAAATCCGGGTTGCCGGCCAAATAGCGCGCCGCACCGAGCAGCATGGCGGTGTGTCCGTCGTGGCCGCAGGCGTGCATCTTACCGTCGTGTCGCGAGGTGTGGTCGAAAGTATTGGTTTCCTGTATCGGCAGCGCGTCCATATCGGCGCGGAGGCCGATGACGCGGTCGCTGGTTCCGGCCTGTAGAGTGCCGACAACGCCTGTCTTGCCAAGCCCGCGATGGACCTCGATACCGAACGACGCCAGCTTCTCGGCCACCACGTCCGCCGTGCGCGACTCCTCGAATCCCAATTCAGGATGCGCGTGAATATCGTGCCGCCAACTCACAATATCATCGTGATATGCGGCGATGTCGGAAATAGCATTCATCGGAACTCAAGCTTTCAGTTAGTGAGACAAGGAAATTGTCAAGCCATTCTTGAGACGTCGCGGAAGCATGTGCGGTTCCATCTTTCGCCCACAACTGTAGGCGATTGCAGGGCGTCAGCCAAACGCCGTCGCGTTACGGTTCAAGCAGACCGGTTTCGCGGGCGCGATCCATGGCGTCCTTCAATTTCTGGGCGACCGCGCGTAGGGGCGGGCTCGTGTCTGGATTCAAGATTTCGTCCTCGACCTTCAGATCGATGAGTCCGTCAAGGCTGACCAAAATCTGTTTGTAGCTGGAAATCGTCCGCGCCGCGGCTTGGATCTCGGCTTCGCTGGATTCCAATTGGGTGCGAAGATTCTGCATGTCTTCGCTCGCCAGCGTGCGTTCGCGCAGTTGGACGTAGCCATTAAGCCCGGCCAGCGCGACCGAGAACGCCATGAACGCCAGCGAAAGTTGGATGATGCCGCGCCGTGGCGACCCTTCGCGACGTTGTTCGGCCCGGATTATGCCCACCACAAGCACGAGCGTGATGGCACACAGGCCCAGCACGCCATATTCGAGGGCTTGCAGGGCAAAGCTGGCGGTATCGGCCGTGGTGTCCGGCATGGCGTCACTCCCCGCTCTTGGTTCCACCGTTCAGGGTAACAGAGGTCGGTTTGCCGGCGTTAGCAATGCAGGTCATCCGCGGTGCGACGCAAGTTCAGGCGTGCGCTAATCCCGACTTGCGATCGCCCGATGTTTCGGCAATTTTGCCACACCTGTCGCCACGTTCGGTGACGCTGCCGGAGACTTTTTGTGGCGATCGAAAAATCCGAAGACCCAGACGCGTTCCGCGACTTCGAGCATGCGGGATGGAGCAACAGCATTGCGGGGTACAACGACTCGCTCGGCGCCGTGACGCGCCGAACGGTCGATGTGCTTTTGGACGCTGCGCATGTTGAAGCCGGCGTGCGCCTATTGGATGTCTGTACCGGTCCGGGCATGCTTGCCGCCGGCGCGTCCGCGCGCGGCGCCGACGTGGTCGGTTTGGATTTTTCCGAACAAGTCATTGCGGTCGCGCGCGCCAATGCACCGGCGTTGACGTTTGAGTGCGGCGATGCGCAGGCCCTCCCGTTCGACGATGACAGTTTCGATGCGGTGGTGTGCGGCTATGGCGTGATGCACGTGCCGGAGCCTGACGCGGCATTGCGCGAAATGCGCCGCGTGGTCCGGCCGGGCGGTCGCGTCGCGATCAGCGTTTGGGACAGTTCCACGCCGGACAACGGCTTTGGCCTGATCTACGCCGCGATTGGCGCGTGCGGGCGCGTCGACGTGCCGCTGCCGCATGGCCCCGACTTCTTCCAGTTTGGCTCAGAGGCCAAGATGCGCGCGGCGCTGAACGAGACCGGATTTAGCGAGGTGGACGCCAAGCTGTTTGCATTGACCTGGCATGTGGCCTCGGCCGATGGGATTCTTGATGATATCCGGCGGGGCGCGGTGCGCGCCCGGGCCCTGCTCGAGGCGCAGGAGGCGGACGCTTTGCGCAAGATTTGCGCCCATCTGGATGCGTCAATCGCGGGTATGGCGAACGACGCAGGTGGGTTCGACGTGCCGCTGCCCGCCATCATCGGCAGCGGTGTCAAAGCGTAGTACCGCCAGCGGCAAAGCAGGTCCTAGACAAGCACCGGTTTCTCGGCTTCGTGATCCCACCGCCAGCATGGTTGTTGGGGCGCGATTTTGATGCCGCCGAGCCAGCGTTCGGGCGGTTTTAGGCTAAGCCAATCCACTTTTCCCGCGAGTACCGCGCGGCCGGCCTCGGTGATCGCCAGCTCACGCGGCGGGTGCGGCGAGGCCCAATCCGGGCCGCCCGCCAGCGGATCGTCGTCGGTGCCGGGGTGGCCGTTCTGCGAGCGCACCGCGAACACGGGCGGCGTGACCTGGCCCATCGAACGCAAAATGAACCAGAACATCATGTCGCCGAGCCATGGCAACGGCAC
>JANQOH010000464.1 GCA_028289725.1 Alphaproteobacteria bacterium | reverse complement strand
CGCATGCATCGTTCGGCGCCGCGATCCACACCTCGGTGGCGTCTCGTTCGAAAAAATCGCCAAAAACTGCTGCGCGCTCCGCGCCAAACGCGTCGGCATCGCATGCCGCCGCCATCGCCAGTTCCTTTGGTGCCGCGCGGCGAAACGCGGTGTTGATTTCGCGCGGCATTGGCCGCGCATCAGCTCGGTATCGTGTGAAGGTGTACTGATCCGCAAAACCGAACCGGCGATAGACCATGCGGCCGGCGTCGGTCGCATCGAGGCGCAGGGCAAGACCGCGGGCGCGGGCGCGCGCCAAACATTCTTCTGTCAGTCGGCTCGCCAATCCGCGCCGCCGCCAGGGCTCGGCGACCAAGACCATGCTGAGCCACGCGAATTTTGCATCGTATGGTAGGATAAGCGCGCTCGCGACCGGGCGGTCGCCTTGCCAGAAACCGACGCCTTCGCCCAGCGTCAGCATCAAACGCCAATCGTCTGTCACCTGATTCCAGCCGGCTGCGTCCGATAAAGCGAGCAAGGCCGGGGCGTCGTCCGGCGCCAGGCGGCGCAGGGTCAGGTCTTCGGTGTCAGAACTGTCCGTCACGCGACTCATAGCGGGTCGGTTTGCCGTAAGACGAGCCGCCGCGCGCGACCCAGTCGGCGGTCCAATCAAGCATAGTATCGGTATCCACCATTGGCGGGCCGAACATGCGCGCCGCCTCGGTGCCATTCATGACCCAAGCCGTCGCCGCCTCCTGGCCGACAAATTCCGGTTGTTTGCCAAGGCGCTCGCCAAGCCCTTCAGCCAGGCCGCGAATGGTCTCAATGGCCGGCGCGGTGATGTTGAGTGGTGTCGTCGGATTCGTGCAGTGAAGCAGACACCGGAGGATTTGCGCGCTGGCATCCCCCTGCCAAATGATCGAAGTGTGACCGGTCGTCACATCGATCGGCGTACCATCGCGGACTTTGGTGGCGAGTTCATGCAGGACGCCATAGCGCATGTCGATCGCGTATCCGAGGCGGATCAATCGGCCGGGCGTGCCGTGCGCGGCCGAAAAATATTCGAACATCCGCTCGCGCCCCAAGCACGAATTAGCGTATTCGCCGGGCGATCCGGGCTGGGTGGTTTCCTCGGCGCCGCCACCATTCACCGACGTAAACGGGTAAACGCACAGCGTGGAGAAAGCGACAATGCGCGATTCGCGAAAGATTTCGGCCGAGATCGCCGGCGCGTCGACATTCATTGCCCAAGTAAATGGTTCATCGCCGCTGGTGCCGAACTTGCGGCCCGCCATGTAAACAACGTTCAGTACCTGGGGCAGGGCCGCGACCGCGTCGCGGTCGAGCAAATCGCAAGCGATGGTTTCGATGCCCCAGCTATCGAGACGCGCCCTGACGCCCGCATCGGAAAACCGCGCGACACCGATGACGCGTTTGTCCGGCGCGGCGCGCTTGGCCAAGTGCGCGAGTGTCGGCCCAATTTTTCCGCCGACGCCGAGCACCATGATGTCGCCGTCCACTTGGGCCAGATCGTCGATCAAAGCCTGGCTTGGCCGTGACAGCAGGTCTTCAACGGCCGCATCGTCGTCGAGCCGGGTCGGTAGAGCATGAGGTTCGAGCAGACGCATCAAAACTGTCCGTCACGCGCTTCAAAGTGGGTCGGTTTGTCGAGGCTGGCGCCGCCGCGGCCCAGCCAATCGGCGGTCCAGGCAATCATGCGTTCCAGGGGCACACGAGGATAGCCAAAAAGGCCCGCGGCTCGCGCACTATTGTTAAGCCACACGGCTTCAGCTTCATTTCCCGTGAACCTTGGCGTTTTGCCAAATATCCGTCCGAACTCGCTGGCCAACCAGCGAATGGAGATCGTTTCCGGCCCTGTCACATTGAGAGGCGATGCCGGCACGGTGCAGTGACGAAGCGCTCGAAGGGCCTGCGCACTGGCGTCTCCCTGCCAGATCACGTTGACATGCCCCATGGTGACGTCGGCGGGTTCGTCCGCGAGCACCGCGCGTGCAACGTCGTGGAGCACGCCATAGCGCATGTCTATCGCATAGTTGAGACGGATGAGGCAGCCCGGGGTGCCAAACTTGCGCGACGCGTGGGCGAACAGGCGTTCGCGCGCCAAGCAAGACCAGGCATATTCGCCAGGCGGCGGATTGGGCGGCACTGCCTCATCCGCGCCGCCGCCAACGGTCGGCACGAAGGGATAAACGCAGCCGGTCGAAAACGCGACGATGCGGGCGGCGCGGAAATGGTCCGCCACAATGGTCGGGGCATGCGCATTCATCGCCCATGTGAGCGGTTGGTTGGCGGACGAGCCAAATTTTCGGCCGGCCAGAAAGATGACGTTGGCGACTTGAGGTAGTGCGGCGACGGCGTTTCGATCCAGCAAATCGCATGCAATCGTCTCGATTTCCCAGGACTCCAGCCGCTTTCGCGTCGCCGGGTCGCTAAACCGAGCGATACCGAGAACGCGCTTGTCGGGCGCCGCTCGCTGGGCCAGCCGCGCCAGAGTGGGCCCCATTTTTCCGCCCACGCCGAGCACGGCAATGTCTCCCTCGACCTCTTCGAGGTCCTGGACCAGTTCGCCGGTTGGCGTCGTCATGAAGTCATCCAAGGACTCACGGCTTTCGAAGCGATCTGGCAGGTTGGCGTGCTGTGACATCATGTGCGCTCGCGAAGGATCTTCGGGCGATTGGGGGCGAAATTACCCTAATTCACTGCCTGGTTATGTCGGAAAGCCAATTCCGGCATTGACTTAAAACAACGTGCCGGTCAGAATTTTTTCAGTATGGCGCGCGTACCGTCGCGGCGCGAAATGACTGTAATCGCGGTGTGGCGGAGATTGTATCCGGCGGAACATGAGGTTCTGGCTGGGTAGCCAAGAGGGCCTCTGCGCGCGTCGCTTTAAGTCGTTGGGGAGGATATCGCGTAATGACTTTCAAATACGGCAAAACACTGGCGGCGGCAGGGGCCAGCCTGCTCGCTGTCGCCATGGCGCTTCCGGCCAACGCGTCGGAGTTGACCAGTGCCGACGATCTGCTGAACGCGGCGGACAATGCGGATGACTGGCTAACCACGCACAGAACCTACTCGTCGCATCGCTATTCGCCACTTGACCAGATCAACAAATCGAACATTGGCGATCTGAATGTGGCTTACACCATCGCGCTCGGCGGCACCGAGGGCGGCGGCTTCTGGCGCTACGGCAACATCGAAGGCACGCCGATCGTCGAAAACGGCACCATGTACATGCCGAACGGCTGGAGTGAGCTAATGTCCATCGACCTGCGTAAGGCGGGTCAGGGACCGGACATGATCAACTGGACCTATGATCCGGGCGTGGACAAGGACTGGGCCGGCAACGTGACGTGCTGTGCGATTAACAATCGCGGCGTCGGCATTTGGGAAGACTCCGTGATCATGAGCACGCTCGACGGCCGCATGCTCAGGATCAGCAAGGCCGATGGTTCCCTGGTTTGGGAGATCCAACTGGCTGATCCGGCGATCGCCGAGACCATCACGGTGGCCCCGCTCGTCGTTAAAGACCTCGCCATCACCGGCGTCTCCGGCGCTGAGTACGGCATTCGCGGTTGGCTGGCGGCGGTCGATCTCAACACCGGCAAGGAAGCATGGCGCCGCTACACGGTGCCTGGTCCGGGCGAACCTGGTTTTGAGACCTGGAAAGACGACTATGATGCTTGGATGACCGGCGGCGGTTCCACCTGGCAGACCGGTTCCTACGATCCTGAGACCAATCTGGTCATCTGGGGCGTCGGCAACCCGGGTCCAGACTGGGATCAGGACTATCGCCCTGGCGATAACCTCTACACCTCCGGCATGATCGCGCTCGACGCCGATACCGGCAAGATCGCGTATCACTTCCAATGGACGCCGAACGATCCGTACGATTATGACGGTATCAACGAGAACCTTCTCGTCGATGTCAACATCGGCGGCAATGATCGCAAAGCGTTCATTCATGCCGATCGGAACGGCTTCTTCTATGCCATCGATCGCACGAACGGCGAGTTCATTTATGGCGTGCCGTTTGTGAAAGAGCTGAATTGGACCCGTGGTCTGGACAAGGTGACCGGCCTGCCGCTCGACTATGACCCGAATTCCGACATTCAGGTCTACGTCGCCGAGCGGACGCCAAACAGGACCAACAAGACGGCAACCTTCTGCCCGAACCTGATGGGCGGCAAGAACTGGATGCCGATGTCCTACAGCCCGAAAACTCAGATGGCCTATGTACCGACCATCGAGAGCTGCATCACCGTCAACAACGAGGAAGAGACGCCTGGTCCTGACGGCAGCTACGTCCTTCGCGAATGGTTCTCGGGCGGCATGCCTGACGTCACCACCGCGCAAGCCAGTGATGGTACGCCGATGGCTGGCAGCCTGACGGCGATGGACGTGACCACGGGCCGCATGGTCAAGAAGGTTGATACCCGCTATCCGGTGATGGCTGGTGTGCTTTCGACGGCTGGTGGCTTGGTCTTCGTGGCTCAGCACGAAGGCAAGTTCTGCGCGTTCGACGACGAAACGCTCGACGAACTGTGGTGCTTCCACATGAACACGCTGACCGATGCGCCGACGATGAGCTTCGCCGTTGATGGCAAGCAGTACATCGCGGTTTCCTCGGGCGGTTGGGGCACGGTGCCGACATACTTCGCGCCGTCCACGCCTGGCCTCGAGAAAATTCGGAACGCAAACCTGCTTTGGGTGTTCTCACTCTAAGCGATACGCCCGAATATGGCCTGATTGGGCCGGTCCGGTCACGTGCGTGACCAAGTCCGGCCCAAGACGGGTCACGAAGGCAGACTTCGAAGCGGCCCCGTTTGGGGCCGCTTTTTTTTGTCGCCCTTATGCCGTCACCCGGAATTGTTGGATTTGCTACGAACTTCGAACTGGGTCGAATTCACCAGTTCCTCTTCGCCATCGGAAAAGGTCCGATAAAATTGAGAATAGAGGTGCACAGTGCGGTTGCCCAAATCCGTCACGCATAGTTCTTTCGTGAACACGCCGCCGATTGGGCTTTCCCACCCTTCGGCGGGTAGGTCATTGCAATCCCATCCCGTGGTACCAAACCGCGCCTTGACCTTTCGCGCCAGGACGCGCGCGCGCCGCTTGTTGTATGGCCGCGTATAGGGATCAGTGAACACGCGAAGCGTCTCGACGACACCTTCCCCATTGAAGAGGAGGGATATGAGGACCGGATGACCGGCAATCGCGGTGCCTTCCAGGTCGTCGAATAGCACGTCACTATCGTCGTACTGGAATGCGACTTCGTGGAGGCCGGTCTCATCGGCAGGACACGTGGCGTAGGCGTGCCAGCCTTCAATCTCCTGACCCGGCGCCAAGCCGTTGTTGCCGCACGCGAACCCCAGATAGCCCTCTTTAGGCAGGTCGTCGGTCGACAAACCGACCGTAAATTCGCGTACGTCGCCGCGTTGCCTATCGACCACCTGCGCGTTTGGACCAGCCGCGGCAATAGTCAAGCCAATAAGACTGGCTAACGCTGTCAAGCTTGTTTTCTTCATGTCGCTGGCCTCAAAAATCAAGAATCAGGTGATGACATATGGTTTGCCCCTCAGCGGTGGCAATTCCGGAGCGTCGAAATCGATCAAAATCCCATGTTTTCATGAACATATTTGCTCAACGTCTTTTGTTTCCCGAAATCTATTGATATTCTTGCTCGTCCTCAAGGCGGACGCAGGGCTGGTTTGGCACCGCGGCATATCCGGGCGGACCGATCGATGATGTGGAGGATCCGCCCGATCCGCGCAAGGCCCTCTGAACTGCCTGGGATGGTGGCTGCAAATGCGGCTGGTGATATGGGCTTTTGACGGCTCGGAAACTGACGGTCCCAGGGATCTGGAGCCGGGAGGGAGGAACTAATGAAGAAAACCATTCGCGCGTTGACCATGGTTGTCGCAATTGCCGGCCTGTCGTCCGCGGCTTTGGCCGATGGTCATGGGGGTCCGACGGCCGAAGAGCAGACGTCTGCGGAGCAAGTGCAGATGTGTGATACCGGTTTGCAGGGTTGCCAAGGCGGTGACACGGGTCAGTGCGTCGTGGCGCTGAAGACCTGTGTTGGCGACAAGCGCCAGCAGGCCATGCAATTGATGGAAGCCAGCTAAGGCCGCCATCGAAACGAATTTGGCGAGCCCGCGTCGAGAAGTCGACGCGGGCTTTGCTGTATCTGGGACGACCTTGCGACAGGCACCCAAGGATACGATATCACTCAGCGTATGGTTCATTGGCTGAGCCCGGGAGACAGGGAAATGACGATCGGACGATTGCGCGCGATCCTATTTGCCCCAGCATTAATGCTCGTCGCGTGGCCCGCGCTTGCAGATTTCCAGGCCGGTAAGGACGCTTTTGACGATAGCGACTTTCAAGGCGCACGGGATGAATGGACCGCCGCGGCCGTGGAAGGCGATGCGCAGGCCCAATACGAACTCGGACTGATGCTGGCCAACGGCGTCGGCGTGCAACGCGACGTAATTTCGGCTTACGCATGGTTGATGCTTGCCCACAAAGGCGGCATTTCGGATGCGAAACCAAAGTTTGATGCGCTGCAGAAAGGCTATATTCCACGCCATTGCCACTTCGCGGCGCTTGCGCTTGTCCGCGAGTTTGAGACCGGACATCCCGAGAAATTGGCCGCCGGCGGGCAGCAAAAATCCCGCTGTTGGAATTTCAGGCAATAGGGATTGCCAGCCGGGCTTGCGTTGGTTCGCCGCCCCGGTTTACATGACGTTTAAATGAAATAAGGTCCAAGCGACGTCGCCATCGCCCGGACATCATCGCGGCCCCAGCCGCAGCAAAATAAATTGGGAGGACGCAGTGGCGAAAGGAATTGAGCAGACGGATATTTCGCGCGTCATATTGATGTTCTTGACGCCTTTGCTCGCGCTTGCATTTTTGGCATTCAGTACCGCTGCAATGGCTCAGGAAGGCCGTATCCATCCCGGCGCCCCAATTTATAAGCAAGCGGGCTGCATTACTTGCCACAAATGGCACGGCATGGGCGGTCCGGGATATGGCGGCACGCCGATCAATTTCCGGCAGAACTTCTTGACCCGCGAGCAATTGATCGAAGTCATCGCCTGCGGCCGACCCGGCACAGGCATGCCGTACCACATTCCGGAAGCCTACATTTCGTATGACTGTTATGAAGGCATGGCGCTGGATGATTTCGAGCCCGAGGATCAGCCCGGCAAATCGCGCAGCGTGTTGCGTTATCGGCAAGTTAAGCAGGTGGCGGAATTCATCATTGATCACTTCGAAGGCCGCGACGACACCCTCCTCCCGTCGGATTGCGAGATCTTTTTCGGCAAGTCTCGCATGTGCAAGAACCTGAAGATGGATAGCGGCGGTGGTGGTGGCGCCAAGTAAGAGAATGTGTGAATGGTTTAGAGGCGAGTGAGACCCATGAAACGCTTAACCGATGCAAGGTCCGCCTTAGTGGCTGCGATTGCCGTTGCCTTGGTGTCGTTTTCGTTATCGGCGGCATGGGCAGATCTGGAAGCCGGCAACAAGGCCTACGCCGAACGGAATTACGATGCGGCGTTTAAGGCCTGGTATCCCTTGGCTGAAGCAGGCGATCCCGTCGCGCAGAACAATATTGGGTTCATGTATCGCAAGGGGCGCGGGGTCCATCTCGATGAGTCCCAGGCCATCGAATGGTATCGCCGGTCGGCCGAACAGGGTTTCGCGGATGCGATGACCAATCTCGGTTACATGTATGACGAGGGCCGAACGGTCGAACAGGATTTCGTCGAATCATATAAGTGGTTCCTGCTTGCCGCCGAACGCGGTCGGGAAGGCGCCGAGGGACACCTTGAGTTCCTCGAAGCGGAATATATGACTCCGGATCAAGTGGCGGAGGCGAAGGCGCTCGCCGCTGCGTGGGAACCGAAACCGGAAAATCCGTCCGAATAATCACCCGAGCGAAATGACCCGTCCGGATGGACGCCAATTAGTCACCGCGGCGTGGCGTTTGAAGCCGGCCCGGCGCGGAATCGACTTTTGGCTCGGAGATCGCGACGAACGCCAAGCGGCCATGATCCTGGGGCGGGGCGCCACGCTCAAACTGCGCGTCCATTTCGCAGTCGGCGGTAAATTGCGTCACTTGCGCGGTGCGCGCGACGACACTTTGAATTGTCACCGTGCCGTCCCACAGACCGTGCCAGCCGCCATCCGCCGTTTGCCGAAACGCATCGGCTTCTGAGACCACACCGACAAAGAGCGAAAAAGCGCGGCTCTGAGGGCTGCCACCGGCCTTCACCTTGGCTTCGGTTTCGATTGCCCAGTCCGGCATGTAGTTTTCTCGAAATAGCGCTTCGGCGAGTTCCTGACAGGCGCGCATGACGGCACGAATTTTGTCGATCTCGGCGCGACGGTTTTCGTCATCGGTCCGCGGCGCCGGTTCAATGAGCCGCGCTTCGATGAGGATGTCCGGGCGCGCCGGTGTGCCCCGCTCGGCAATCGTGCCGCCAAAACGGACCTTGCTACCGGGCACAGTAAGCTCATCGGGCGGCTCGCCGGCCAAACGCAGGACGACATCATGACGCGCGCCCGGCCGACCGGGCGTCATTTTGACATACGCTTCGCCATTTCGTGTCCGCACCACCGTGCCGTCCCAAATCGCTTTTCGATTGCTGCATTGCTCGGCAAAGGCTTCGTTGGAACGCTCGTTGGAATCAAAGCGCGTGTTGCCGCTGCACGTGTTCCAGAATCTACGGTATGAAATTTCCGACCCCGGCAACGCGATGTAATGTCCAAGCACGATCGCGTGGCGCAGAGCGCTGCCCGCGTCGTGGCCGTAATGCGCCAGCGCCTCGGTTAGAACATAGGCGCGATCATATTCCTCATTGTCGAACGCCGTCTGCGCCGCGGCGGACGTTGCTTCGATATGGCCGTCAATCGTTTCGTGCAGGTCCACGTACACCGGATCGAGCGAGGCGGCTTTGTCCGCGAGCGCAAACGCTTCCGCAAAATCGAT
>JANQOH010000415.1 GCA_028289725.1 Alphaproteobacteria bacterium | reverse complement strand
TGTTGGCCGGCAAAGTGGCGGTCGTGGCCGGCTATGGCGACGTTGGCAAGGGCTCTGCAGCGTCACTCCGCAGCGGTGGCGCCCGTGTGATGGTCACCGAGATCGACCCGATCTGCGCGCTGCAAGCCGCGATGGAAGGCTACGAAGTGGTCACCATGGAAGACGCCGCGCCAGCAGGCGACATTTTCGTCACCGCCACAGGCAATGTCGACGTCATCACCGTCGACCATATGCGCGCCATGAAGGACCGCGCGATCGTGTGCAATATCGGCCACTTCGATTCAGAGATTCAGATCGACGGCCTGTCCAACATGAAGTGGGACGAGATTAAGCCGCAGGTCGATCAAGTCGAGTTTCCAGACGGCAAAAAGCTGATCGTTCTCGCCAAGGGCCGCCTGGTGAACCTCGGCTGTGCCACCGGCCACCCGAGCTTCGTGATGAGCGCATCGTTCACCAATCAGGTGCTCGCGCAGATCGAGCTGTGGAACAACCACCAGGCTTACGAGAAAAAAGTCTATACGCTGCCCAAGCACCTCGACGAAAAGGTCGCAGCGCTGCACCTGGCGAAGGTCGGCGCGAAGCTGACGCAGCTAAGCAAGGAGCAAGCGGACTACATTAGCGTCCCGCAGGAAGGCCCCTTCAAGCCGGAGCACTATCGATACTAGGCGTCGCCCGGCAAACCCTTCGTCGTCGAATACTCGAAGTGCAGCGCTTGGTCGGGGCGCGCGCGGGCAAAGCCCGCGTGCGCCGCCGCCGCCGCTTCGGCAAATCCGGTTAGAATCAGTTTCAGCTTACCCGGGTAGTCGGCTATGTCGCCGATGGCGTGCACCCCGGGCAGATTTGTCTCGCAGGTCGCCGGATTGACGGGGATGACGTTGCGATCCAGCGCGAGTCCCCAATCGGTGATCGGTCCCAACGTCGCCGCGAGACCATAGAACGGCAAGAGCACATCCGCCTCGACCCGCCGCTGGTCGCCTTCCAAAGAACTCAACATCACTGCGTCAAGATTTCCCCCCTCGCCTTCAAGCCCAGAGAGTTGGAATGGCGTCGCGAGCTCGACCAACCCTTGTTCCACCAAAGCATTGAGGCGGGAGACCGACTCAGGCGCGGCGCGGAACTTGGCCCGCCGGTGTACAAGTGTGATGTGCGCCGCGATGCCGGCCAGAGCGAGCGTCCAGTCGACCGCCGAATCGCCGCCGCCGGCAATCACCAAACGCTTGGCACGGAAATCCTCGCGGCGGGCGACAAGGTAGAAAACGCTTTTGCCCTCATAGGCTTCGATGCCGTCGAGCGGTGGCCGATTGAATCCAAACGCACCCGTCCCCGCGGCAATTACCACTGCGGCCGCCTCGATCTCTTGGCCCTTCGACGTGGTGAGGCACCAACGATCCTGATCCGTTCGCGATAGGCCTGTGACGGTTTGTCCCAAATGGTAAATGGGAGCGAAAGGCGCGGCCTGTTCGCGCAGCCGCTCAATCAACTGGCTCGCATCAATCACCGGATAGCCCGGAATGTCGTAGATCGGCTTTTCCGGATAGAGCGCCGTGCATTGGCCGCCGATGGCGTCCAGCGTGTCAATAACATGGCACGACAAGCCGAGCATGCCGCACTCGAACACGGCGAAGAGCCCGACGGGGCCCGCGCCAACGATCGCGATATCAGTCTGCTGCCGCTCATCGGGCACGTCAGTCTCTCCTCGGCTGAAGTCGGTCATGCCGGCGAGAACATGACGATGCACCGCGCGACGATCAAGAGTGCGTACGAACCCCGCTACACCATTGCCGCATTGGGTCCGAGCGGGATAGAAAAGAACGCAATGAACGTCACGCTTCGCACTCCAAACATGGCATCGAAACCCCTCACCGCGGACCTCGCTGACGAAGCGGCGACCGCGCGCCTGGCGGCGGACATCGCCGCCGTTGCGCGCCGTGGCGACGTGATTGCCCTTCGGGGCGATCTCGGCACCGGCAAAACCGTCTTCGCCCGCGGCTTTTTGCGGGCCCTGGACGTAATGGAAGATGTACCGAGCCCGACATTCACGCTTGTTCAAAGCTATCAAACAGACGCCGATACAATTTATCACTTTGACCTCTACCGCATTGAAGCCCTTGAAGAAGTCTATGAACTGGGGATCGAAGATGCGTTTTTGGACGGCATTTGCTTGATCGAATGGCCCGACCGGCTCGGACCGCTGCTTCCCGAGGACCGGCTGGATATCACGTTTGAATATGCGAAAAGCGGACGCCGTGTCCGCATTGCACCCCGTGGCGATTGGGACGGTCGCGTACCGGAACACCTCGCCAATGTCTGAGCGCGACGCCCTGATACGAAGTTTTCTGGAATCCCAAGGTTGGGACGACGCCGAACGCGCGCGACTTGCGGGCGACGCATCGTTTCGGCGCTACGAACGACTCGCAAAGCCGAACAAAAAAATGGTGTTGATGGACGCGCCGCCACCTCAAGAGGATGTGCGTCCCTTTACCGCGATCGCGCGGCACTTGTGCGGACTTGGGTACAGTGCGCCAACGATTCAGGCCGAAGATGCGGCCGGCGGCTTGCTGCTCCTGGAGGATTTGGGCGACAGCACCTACACGCGTGTGCTGAATGCGGGTATGGACCCGGTGACCCTCTATGGCGCCGCCATCGACTTGCTTGCCGATCTTCGCCACCACGCGGCGCCCGCCGGTCTGTTGCCTTATGACGAAACAGTTTATTTGACCGAAGCTGATTTACTGATTGATTGGTTTCTTCCAGCGATCACGGGCGAAGAGACCGCCGAGCCGGTCCGCCACGCCTACCACGCGGCATGGCGCGCAGTGCTCGACAAAGCCAATGTTGGCCCGCCGGTTTTGGTTTTGCGCGACTATCATGCGGACAATCTAATGTGGCTGCCGAACCGGACAAAGCATGCGCGCGTCGGTTTGTTGGACTTTCAAGACGCCTTGGCGGGCTCGCCCGCCTATGACGTCGTATCCTTGCTCGAAGACGTGCGCCGCGACGTTGCGCCAGAACTTGCCGAGGCAATGATTGCACGCTACCTGTCAGCCGCACCCGACCTAGACCCAGGGCAATTTCGGGATGCCTATGCGGTACTCGGCGGGCAGCGCAATGCAAAAATCGTCGGTATCTTTACGCGTTTGTGGCGGCGAGACAGCAAAGCCGGGTATCTCGACCTGATCCCGCGAACGTGGCGCCTCCTGGAACACGATCTGGCGCAGCCGGTGCTCGCGCCGGTGCGGGCCTGGTTTGACGAATTTGTTCCACCACCGCTCAGACGGGCGCCGACGCCATGACCGAGATGACAATTCCGAAAAACGCAATGGTGCTCGCGGCCGGTCGCGGCGATCGCATGCGACCGATCACCGACAAGACGCCAAAACCGCTGATCGAGGTTGGCGGCATGTCCATGCTCGACCGCATGTTGAACATGCTGGCGCGCGCGGGGGTGAAAAAAGCGGTGGTCAATGCCTGGCATCTCGCCGATCAAATCGAAACGCGGATGTCTGAACGAAAAACGCCAAACATCACCGTGATCCGGGAAGAAACGCTGCTGGAAACCGGTGGCGGCGTCGCAAATGCCCTGCCTCTTCTCGGCGAAGACGCGTTTTACGTCGCCAACAGCGATGTCGTCATACTCGATGGCGTGCAGCCGGCGGCCGAGCGGCTGGCCACGGCCTGGCGCGACGACGCCATGGATGCTTTGTTGCTTCTAAACCGGACGGTCCGTGCGTTCGGCTATAGCGGTCGCGGCGATTACACTGTTGAACCGGACAGCAGGCTCTTAAGGCGAACCGAACACGAGATTGCCCCGTATCTTTTCGCCGGCATGCAGATTTTGCACCCACGCCTTTTCGAAGACTGCCCTGCTGGCGCTTTCTCGCTCAACAAGCTCTATGACCGCGCGCAGGCTAGCGGCCGCCTGTATGGCGTCGTACACGACGGTGAATGGCTGCATGTGGGCACACCGCAGGCACTTGAGGCCGTGGAACACCACCTGCACGAAATAAGCTGAAGAAAAGGTGCCCCGCACCGACAACAAAGTTCTTAATATCCCGCCGGGCGTCGCCTTTGTCGATGCGCTGGCACGCGGCATTATTGCCGACATCGGTGAAAGCCCGACGGCGCTTAGCGCGCTTACGGTCCTCTTACCGACCCGTCGCGCCGTCCGGAGCTTGCGTGAAGCGTTTTTGCGTCTGGGCGGCGGCAAACCCATGCTGCTTCCGGTCATGCGTCCGATCGGCGACGTCGACGAAGAAGCCTTCGCGTTCGACGCCACGGCACTCGAGTCACCGCCCGATAACGCATTGGGCGACTCGCTGCCACCGGCCGTATCAGAGATCGAACGGCAACTTCTCCTCGCCGAATTGGTCCGCGCTTGGACGAAGAGTGATGGCGCCAACAATGCGAATACGGGACAAGCCGTGCGCCTTGCGGCGGAACTCGCGCGCCTGATCGATCAAGTTCAGACAGCGCGGTTGACATTTGATCGCCTGGAAAACCTGGTTGAAGGTGATCTCGCGGCACATTGGCAAGCCACCGTGCAATTTCTCACCATTGTGACCGACCACTGGCCGAAGATCCTTCAGGCCCGGAATCGGATTGATCCCGCAGAGCGCCGCAACCGACTACTTGAAGCGCTAGCCGCGCAGTGGCAGACGACGCCACCTGCCGGCCAAATCATCGCGGCGGGATCCACGGGCAGCATTCCGGCGACCGGCGACTTGCTTGCGGTCATTGCCACACTACCGAATGGACAAGTGGTGCTTCCTGGCTTGGACCGACATCTCGACGAGCCGAGCTGGGAGGGTCTGAAGGAAGCGCATCCGCAATATGGCCTTAAATTATTGCTTGACCGATTGGAGCTTGAACGCGAGGACGTGGCGGATTGGCCGACTGAATCGGACGGCCACAACCAGTCCCGGGCGCGCCTTGCGTCCGAGTTGATGCGGCCCGAAGCCGCAGCCCAAGCGTGGCGCGACCTAAAGCACATCACCCCGAAGGCAATCGAAGGGCTTCGCGCCTTTGACTGCGCCGATCCGCAAGCCGAAGCCGGCACGATTTCGTTGTTGCTGCGCGAAGCGCTTGAGCATCCGGGGCGCACCGCGGTTTTGGTCACCGCCGACCGAGATCTCGCGCGACGGGTTCGCGCGGAGCTCGGACGATGGGATATCGCGATCGACGACTCGGCCGGCCGGCCGCTGTCGGAAAGCGTGCCTGGCGTATTTCTGCGCCTGTGCCTTGAGGCGCTTTCGGAGGAGTTGGCGCCGGTTCCATTCCTGGCTCTGCTGAAGCACCCCCTCGCGTGTGGCGGTGATGCAGCGGTCGCCTTTCGTAGCATGGCGCGGGCCCTGGAACGTGCCGTTCTTCGTGGACCGCGCCCCGCGCCCGGTTTCGCTGGACTGCGACGCGCCATCACGGCCAACAAACGCGCGCCGCAAGGCCTTCGCGCATGGATCGAACGGCTCGAAGCGGCGGCCAAGCCCTTGGCGAATGCGCTTCAACGCCGGCGCGTTTCGATCACGGCACTTGTCGAGGCACATGTTCAATTCGCCGAAAGCCTTGCAGCCGACGTTGACGCATCGGGCGGCGCGCGGCTGTGGGCCGGCGAGGCCGGTGAAGCGTGCGCCGGAATGATCGCGGAGCTGGCCGAGGCCGCGCGGGGATTGCGACCGATTGCCGGCAACGAATATCCCGCCCTGTTCGAGAATCTACT
>JANQOH010000404.1 GCA_028289725.1 Alphaproteobacteria bacterium | reverse complement strand
CGTTGGATAAGGTCCTCGATATCGTGCTCGAACTCGGCGTCCTCGATATCGGTCCGGCGGCCACCGGCATCGCCAAATTGTTCGGCGACGTCGCGCAATTCCTCGCGCAAGATGTCGAGCAGACGCGTGCGCGAGCCCAAAATGTCGAGCAGATCGACGATCTTGTCGGTGATCTCCTTTAAATCCGCGGCGATTTTCTCGCGTTCCAAACCAGTCAATCGATGCAGTCGGAGATCGAGGATCGCGCGGGCTTGGGTCTCCGACATACGGTAGGTGCCATCTTCCGCAACGGTGTGGCCCGGTTCGTCGATCAGCGCGATGAGCGCGGCAACATCGCCCGCAGGCCAGGCGCGCTCCATCAAGCCGTTGCGCGCGGTTTCGGCGTCCGGCGCGGCGCGGATCAGCGCGATAACTTCGTCAATATTGGCGACCGCGACCGCCAGCCCGGCGAGGACGTGCGCACGTTCGCGCGCGCGCGCCAATTCGAACTTGGTGCGCCGGGTGATGACCTCTTCACGGAACTGCAGGAACGCTTCGAGGATCTGTTTGAGGTTGAGCTGTTCGGGCTTCCCGTCGCGCAATGCCAGCGCGTTCACACCGAAACTCGTTTGGAGCGGCGTGAACCGATAGAGCTGGCTCAGGACGACATCGTAGTTTGCATCCCGCTTGAGCTCGATCACCACGCGCACGCCGTCGCGGTCCGACTCGTCGCGCAAGTCCGAAATGCCTTCGATGCGCTTGTCGCGCACGGCATCGGCAATCTGCTCGACCATCCGCGATTTGTTGACCTGATACGGCACCTCGGTGATCACAATCACCCGGTCGTCCTTCTCGGACTTGACCCGGCCGCGCATGACGATCGAGCCGCGCCCGGTATGGTAGGCGGCACGGATGCCCGAACGGCCGAGAATCAAGCCACCGGTCGGGAAATCGGGGCCCGGGATATGCTCCATCAGCCCCTCGACCGACAGGCTTGGGTCGTCGATCAGCGCAAGGCTGGCGTTCACCACCTCGTTGAGATTGTGCGGCGGGACGTTGGTCGCCATGCCCACCGCGATGCCGCCCGCGCCGTTAACCAAAAGATTCGGGAAGCGCGCCGGCAGCACCGACGGTTCGCTCTCGGTCGCGTCGTAGTTCTCTTGGAAATCGACCGTGTCTTTGTCGAGGTCGTCGAGCAGCGCCGTGGTGGCGCGCGCCAGCCGTGCCTCGGTGTAGCGCATGGCCGCCGGTTTATCGCCGTCCATCGAGCCGAAATTGCCCTGGCCGTCGATCAAAGGCAGGCGCATTGAGAAATCTTGCGCCATGCGCACCATGGCATCGTAGATCGCGGTGTCGCCGTGCGGGTGATACTTACCCATCACGTCGCCGACGACGCGCGCCGATTTACGGTACGGCCGGTTCCAGTGGTAGTTGTTCTCCTCCATCGAATAGAGGATTCGCCGGTGAACCGGTTTCAAGCCGTCGCGCACGTCGGGCAGCGCGCGGCTGACGATGACGCTCATAGCGTAGTCGAGGTAGGAGCGTCTCATCTCCTCCTCGATCGACACCGGCGCGATGTCGAACGGCTGGGCTGGCGGGGTGGTTTCGTTCACGATGCGTGGATCGAATCACGCCATCTCTGGCGCTCTCTTTTCGCGGGATTCGGATTGGACATGTCGGCAGCGTTATCCTACCAGATTTTGTAGGCCGATGACGAAATTCCCTACCAAATGTGTCATCGGTTCGGCCGCCCGGATGACCCCCATTCATAGCGTTTTGCGGCGCAAAACACCACACTTGGTTTCAGGTTTATGACAGGTGGAAAAGCGTCTCGCCGCGTGCGGCACACTTGATTTAGAACGGAATATCGTCGTCGAAATCGCTGCCGCCCGATGCGCGTCCGCCGCCTCCGCCGCCGCCAAATCCGCCTTCGTCGTACCCGCCGGACTCACCGGCCATGCCGCCGCCATCACCGCCGCGTGCATCGAGCATCTGCAGCTCACCGCGAAAACGCTGGAGGACGATCTCGGTGGTGTATTTTTCGGTGCCGCTCTGGTCGGTCCATTTGCGGGTTTGCAAAGCCCCTTCGATGTAAATCTTCGAGCCTTTGCGCAGATATTTTTCGGCGACGTCGATCAAGTTCTCGTTGAAGATCACGACACGATGCCATTCCGTGCGCTCTCGTCTCTCATTTGTTTGCCGATCGCGCCACGTTTCGCTGGTGGCCAGCGACAGATTCGCCACTTTCCCGCCATTTTGCAGACTGCGAACCTCTGGGTCACGGCCGAGATTCCCGACCAAAATCACTTTGTTGACGCTACCGGCCATGAATCTTTTCCTGTGAATGAGGCGTGGTGCGGCGTGGCCGCCGAATCGTTGCGGAGTATACTGGGACCAACCGTCGGCCGACTATAGGCTTGACCGATCTCCGAACCGGGGTGGCGTCGGTATCTGTGGCCGATCTTTGCTCCGGACCAATCCCAATCCCATAATGGGCGCATGAACAAGACGATCACCGTGCGCGGCGCGCGCGAACACAATCTGAAAAATGTCGATGTTGCCTTGCCGCGCAACAAGCTGATCGTGATTACCGGTTTGTCGGGGTCGGGGAAGTCGTCGCTGGCATTCGACACGATTTACGCCGAGGGCCAGCGCCGCTATGTCGAAAGCTTGTCCGCCTATGCCCGTCAGTTCTTGGAACTGATGGAGAAGCCGGACGTCGATTCGATCGAGGGCCTGTCGCCGGCGATCGCGATCGACCAAAAAACGACGTCGCGCAATCCGCGCTCGACCGTGGGCACGGTGACTGAGATCTACGACTATATGCGCTTGCTTTTTGCGCGCATCGGCATCCCCTACTCGCCCGCCACTGGCCTGCCGATCGAAAGCCAGAGCGTCAGCCAGATGGTCGATGGCGTCACCGCGATGGGGGACGGCGCGCGCCTGTACTTGTTGGCGCCGATCGTTCGAGGCCGCAAGGGCGAGTACCGCAAAGAGTTGGCCGGGCTGCTCAAACGCGGCTTCCAGCGCGTGAAGGTCGACGGCACGGTTTACGAAATCGATGACGTGCCGGCGCTCAACAAAAAGATCAAACACGATATTGAAGTGGTCGTGGACCGCGTGGTGGTTCGCGACGGGCTCGGCAACCGCCTGGCCGACTCGATCGAAACCGCGTTGGGGCTGAGTGACGGTTTGCTGATCGCGGAAGATGCGGATAGTGGTGAACGCACGACATTTTCGGCGCGCTTCGCCTGTCCTGTCTCCGGTTTCACGATCGACGAGATCGAGCCCCGTTTGTTTTCCTTCAACAATCCGTTCGGCGCATGCCCGGCCTGTACGGGTCTCGGCACGCACACCTACTTCGATCCTGAGCTCGTTGTGTCGGACGACTCCCTGAGTTTACGTGAAGGTGCGGTGCAACCTTGGGCGAATGCCTCGACGCAATATTATCAGCAGACACTCCAGAGCCTCGCCAAGCACTACAAGTTCAGCATGAACAAACCGTTCGGTGAGTTATCTGAGAAACTGCGGGAGATCGTTCTGTTCGGCTCCGACGGAGCAAACGTGCCGATGACCTATGACGACGGCCTGCGCAGCTACACGACGAACCGGCCCTTCGAAGGCGTGATCCCGAACTTGGAGCGGCGCTATAGCGATACCGAGAACCAATGGCTTCGTGAAGAGCTGGCGCGCTTCCAAAGCGAAGCCGTGTGCGAGACGTGTGACGGCTATCGCCTCAAGCCCGAGGCGCGGGCGGTCAAGATCGGCGGATTACACATCGGCGAAGTCGCAACCAAGTCGATCGGCGCCGCGGCCGCTTGGTTCCACGAAGTCGAACCGAGTCTGACCGACAAGCAGAGGGAAATCGCGCACCGGATCCTGAAAGAGATCAACGAACGGCTCGGTTTCCTGGTCGATGTCGGGCTGGAATATCTCACCTTGTCGCGCAATTCCGGCACCCTGTCGGGCGGCGAGAGCCAGCGCATCCGTCTCGCCTCGCAAATTGGTTCCGGTCTGACGGGCGTGCTCTATGTGCTCGATGAGCCCTCAATCGGCCTGCACCAGCGTGACAATGCACGTCTGCTCAAGACGCTCGAGAATTTGCGCGAGTTGGGCAACACGGTCGTGGTCGTCGAACACGACGAGGATGCCATCCGGACCGCCGATTATTTGGTCGATATGGGACCGGGCGCCGGCGAACATGGCGGCCAGGTGGTCGCTGAAGGCAAGCCGGAAAAGGTCATCGCCGATGCCGCCAGCCTGACCGGGCAGTATCTGTCCGGCCGGCGCAAGATCGCTGTCCCCCTCGCCCGTCGGGAAGGCAAACGGATCGGCAAGGGGCGGTCGACCAAGCGCCAGGAAATCCGCGTTCTGGGTGCGCGTGAAAACAATCTGACCGACGTCGATGTTGGCATTCCGCTCGGCACGCTTACTTGCGTGACCGGCGTGTCGGGCTCGGGCAAGTCGAGCCTGATTGTGAACACGCTCTATCCGGCGGTGGCGCGACGCATCAATCGCGCGCGCCTGCATCCGGGCGAGCACGACGCCATCGAGGGGCTTGAGTATCTCGACAAGGTCGTCGACATCGATCAGTCCCCGATCGGCCGCACGCCGCGTTCGAACCCGGCGACTTACACTGGCGCGTTCACACCGATCCGCGACTGGTTCGCCGGCCTGCCCGAAGCAAAGGCGCGCGGTTACAAGCCCGGCCGCTTTTCATTCAATGTCAAAGGCGGGCGCTGCGAGGCGTGCCAAGGCGACGGCGTCATCAAGATCGAGATGCACTTCCTGCCCGACGTCTATGTCACCTGCGATACCTGTCACGGGGCACGCTATAACCGCGAAACGCTGGAAGTCCGCTACCGCGACAAATCGATCGCCGACGTGCTCGACATGACCGTGGAGGAAGCCGAGGCATTCTTCGCGCCGGTGCCGGCAATCCGCAACAAGCTCGAAACCCTGCACCGCGTCGGCCTCGGATACATCCGCGTCGGCCAAGCCGCCACCACCCTCTCCGGAGGCGAAGCGCAGCGCGTCAAGCTCGCCAAGGAACTGTCTAAGCGCGCCACGGGCAAAACCCTCTACATTCTCGATGAGCCGACTACGGGATTGCATTTCGAGGACATCCGCAAGTTGCTCGATGTGCTGCACGCCTTGGTGGATACCGGCAACACCGTGCTGGTCATCGAACACAATCTCGAAGTGATCAAAACCGCCGACTGGATCATCGACCTCGGCCCCGAAGGCGGCGACGGCGGCGGCCGCGTCATCGCGCAAGGCACCCCCGAAGATGTCGCCGCGGTCCCCGAAAGCTACACCGGCCAATACCTTAGCCGCAGCTTGGGCCTCAAACGCCGAAGCGCGGCAGGACGCAAACGCAAGAAGGCATCCTGATTGCTTAGCCCTCGGTCCTTTTCAGAAAGGCCGGTATTTCTAATAGATCGGCGTGTGCGTTTCCTGCGACCCCAGTCGACTTGGATGCCGTTTCCTTTTCCTTGAGCTCACTTTTATTCTCGTCATCCGCAGTTACCGAGTGTTTTGGTTTGGGCGGCGTGGGCTTCCAAGCCTGCAGGTGCTGGCCAACCAATTCGTAAAATGTCGGAACCAGATGCTCCAGTTCCTCAATCACTGTGCGTCGACCTATGAAACGCTTCGCACTCGAGCCCGTGAGCGTTACCTCGAAGGCTCGTGCTTCGGACTTGCTGGATGGGGCTGCGACCAGGTCGGGGTTTTCTCGTAGATCGGCCAGACGGTGCACCGAATTTGTGGCCCGAGATGACCAGATTATTCCGACATAAATTCCCTCAGGATCGACGTTTTTTATTTGCCTTAGCAACCAATTTAGGCGCGCCTTGGTGGTCTTACGATCCTTGGGCGCATCGAGTCGCATCGATGCTCTAAGAGATCGGCCATTTAGGTCGGCGATTACCGTAATGTCACTTGCAGTGTTGGGAACATGCAGATGAGCTTCGAGTTTTCCGCTTTTGCACAACTCATCAACATCGTCCCGCAGCCGTTTTTCAGCGTCTTCCGCATGCGCCCGTGACAGTTTGACCGATATATTGCAGCCGACCATGCGGCTCATAAGCAACGACAAATCACGCAGCTCTTGATACCAGGCCGATACAATCTGTTGGCCGATGTCTCCTTTCTTAATCCTAGCGCCCGCGCGAATTTGGTCGACAGCTTCGCCCCATTCCTTAGGCATCGAAACGAAGCCACTGACTCCCGCAGACGGATGAGAAAAAAATCGGATGAACTCTCGTAGCAGGAACGCTTGCTCAGCATCATCCAAGGCCGATTGCTCGTGCAGAAGAACAGCTTCGGTCAAGATGAAGGTCCACGAGAAATGGTAGAGGGACGATTTTCGGGTGAGGGCTTTCGGCACATCTAACGGGTGATGTGTGGGGAGCGCCGCAAGTTGATTGGATACCGTAATCAGAGCATCGACCGAGTTGTCTCTCGCGAGTCTCAGGTAGCGTTCGATTTGCTCCTGATCCAAAGGTGAGCTGCCAATCTTTGCTTCTAGTAGCGCGGACCATCGGCGCTTGCCTGTTGACAATTCAATCAGCCCGTCCGGGCGATTGGACCTGCCTTGAGGGCTCTCGTTCTGAAGCACGACCTCGGTGTAGGTATTGATCGAGGTACGGGCGCCAATTCTCTGTCCCACATGCGATAAGATCGCGTGCGCAAATGGCGGCACCGCCGATAAAACTGAGAGGAAAATCGACGCGGCTCGCTGTTCTTTCCCTGTCTCGGCGATGACGGGAAAAAGTCTGGCCACGTCTGCCGACTTAAGGATCTCTGGCAACTCCATGCTTCATCTCCGTGTTCGCATTGAGACGGACAAGCGGTCGTTGACTAAGCCCCAAGACGCCACATTAACTCATAATTGAATTTCTAATCCATATCACACGAAATAGAGGAGATACCGAGAGCAGGCGTGGATCGTGGTAACTTGTTTCATCTATAGCGAGGGGCGTGCCATGAGAGCAGCGGTATTTAAGGAAATCGGGGCGCCGTTGGTGATTGAGGAGGTGCCGGATCCGGAGCCGGGGCCGGATGATTTGATCCTCAAGGTGAAAGCGTGCGGGATTTGCGGCACCGATCTTCACTGGTCGATGAACGAGCAGCGGGATGCTGGCTGGCGGTTACTTGAGCCCGGCGCGGTGATGGGGCACGAATTTGCCGGCGAAGTGGTCGAGGTCGGCCGTGAAGCGCGCAATACATGGAAAGTCGGCGATCGGGTGACGGCGCAGCCATTCACGGGGTGCGGCGTCTGTGCCGATTGCCTCGCGGGGCGCGCGTACCGGTGC
>JANQOH010000395.1 GCA_028289725.1 Alphaproteobacteria bacterium | reverse complement strand
ATCGCCACCGGCTTCGCCGCGTTTGCCAATGTCGATATCGGATCGGTCGAGCGCGCCGAGATCGACGGCAATCTGGAACAGAACACGTTCCTCGGCGGCACGGTGCTCAATTCCGCCCTCGGCGTCGGCGCCTTCGCGACGACCGACGTCGGCGTGGTGCGCGACACCAAGGTCGGCGGCAGCGCGACGCAGAACACTTTCGTCGTCGCCGGCGTCAACACGCTCGCCAACGGCATTGGCGCATTCGCGACGACCGAAATCGGCAAGGTGCACAATGTCGATATCGGCGGCAATCTGAACCAGAACACCAACGTCCTCGGCGCCGTGGTCACCACCGCCAACGGCATGGCCACCACCGCCTGCAACTCGATCGGCGTGATCGGCGAAAGTGAATGCGACAAGGCCAACTTCTTGGAGCCGCGCCGCTTCTAAGCCAAACAACTCTCAACCCAAGCAAAGACGGCGGGGCAAACGCCCCGCCGTTTCGCATGTCACCAAAGCTAAGGTTTTTTTTCTTAGCTTACTATGACATCAGTCCGCTTTGTCACGGACATTCCGTGATTTGGTTGGTCTTAGACCGGCTCAGGAACGGAGGTCGCCTCAGCTGGAACTGTACTCGCGGAGGTTTGCGACTGATACGCGGGTTCGGCATCGCCCGCACCGTTCGCCTCCCGCATCTTGCGGGTTACGCCGTGACCCGGGGTGTCCTTGGTATAGAGATTACCCATCGCCATCGCGACGAGGTCATGCTTAAAGTCCGGCGCAACGCCATCATACTTGCAGGCATCAATAACTTGATCCACGACGAATTTCGGCTGGTAGCAAGCTAACGGGAAATCATTGTTCTCCCGCAGCTCGGTCATGACATAGTCGAAGATATCGTCCGGCAGCGACATGTCCGCCTGTTCGGCAACTTTGCGGAAAATCGCGTGGAAGGTCTCGCGGCTCGGCGCTTCGGTCGGGAGCTTGTACGGAATACGACGCAAGAAGGCCGGATCCATTAGGTCCGCCGGCGCCAAGTTCGTCGAGAAGATCACCAGTTCGTCGAACGGGATCTGGAAGCTCTTGCCGGTATGCAGCTTCAGGTAATCCACCCGGCTTTCAAGCGGCACGATCCAGCGGTTAAGCAGATCCACCGGCTTAACGATCTGACGGCCAAAGTCATCGATGATGAACGTGCCGCCCAACGCCTTTACATGCATCGGCGCCTGATAGAATTTCGCGGACTCACTGTACTGCAGGTCGAGCATGTCCAGCGTCAATTCACCGCCGGTGATCACGGTCGGCCGACGGCACGGCACCCACCGTTGGTCGAAATTCTCTTTGCGCAGCGTTTGCGGCCGATTGTCCGAGTCCACCTGAGTCAGCGGTTTGTGAATGCCGAGATCGAACATCTTGATGATCTGACCGTCGACGTGAAACGCGTAGGGGACATAGACAATATCCTCATAGATCGAGCCGACACGCTCGGCGACCGAGGTTTTGCCGTTACCCGGCGGTCCGTACAGCAGGATGCTGCGACCGGAGTTGATCGCCGGACCGATCTGCTGAATAAACTCTTCGGTGACGACAAGGTCAGAGAACGACTTGTCGATCGTTTCGCGATCGATCCTTTCTTTGGTAATCCGCTGCATGATCACGCGCTCGCGGAACGCGTCGATCGAAACAGGGATCGGGCCAACATACATGTTCTGTTCCATGGCGTCGGCCGCGTAGGCGCGACCGCTGGCGGTCAGCGCATAGCGCATGTTCGCCAATGTCGTCGCACCGGAATTGGTCAAAGGCTCAAGGAATTTCCGATCATCGGCTTCCTTGATCAGCTTGCCGACGATGGTGAATGGCAGTTTGATCGCGTCAGCGATTTGCGCCGGGCTCTCGATGTTTTCGGCGTGAATGGCCTTCATCATCAGCTTGAGGATTTCGGCCTCATCCAAGCCGACATCCTCAATCGTCTGCGGTTGAGCTGGCGCCGCGCTAAACACGTCGCGCAATTGCTCAACCGTAACGATGCCGAGGGCGACCAAATTGTCGCCGAGGCGGCCGCCTTCCTTTTTCTGTCGTTCAAAAGCGCGGCTCACGTCTTCAGCGCTGCACAATCCGCGTGCAACCAGAATATCGCCCAATAACATTATGCACCTTCGACCCTGGCTCAAATCGCCTTGGAAATCCCGATACCGATGCAATACGCTGGTCTAAGTTTCAGCGTTTCATTACCGAAATATCGTCCGGTCGGCCTTGCGCTTGGCGCCACCTTGCAGTGAGCCAAGTCAAAGGCCCGATAGAGATTCCACCAGGTAGAACCGGTTATTTGCCCCTCGGGTCCCTACTTCGAATGAATCAAAATACGAACTGAATATGGACTGATCGATGCGATTTTCAGCCGCTACGCGCACCAGTTACAAAATTTTTCCGATGCCGGTTCAGGCTGAGTGATTATGCCGTTCGGCTGCGCCGCGGGCGATTGGCACGCGAATTGCTCTTCCAGGATCGAAATATTCGGACCGCACGGAGGGAAACGTGGAGCATACCGCGAAAATCGTCATAAACCGCGCCGTTTGGCTTCTGGCAGGTTGCCAGATCTGCTGGGCAATTCTTGCCATTGGGCAGGTGTTCGCCGCAACGTGACACATTATAGGGTGGCGCCCCTGTGAATGCGCCGGCGCCGCCCGATCGAACCGAAGCACCAACGTCCCGCGCTGGGCTCGTGCTCGTCGTCCTCATCACTTTGGCCTGGGGTCTCCACTGGCCCCTGATTAAAGTCGGTCTTAGCGAAATACCGCCGCTGACATTCCGCGGCACCGCGGTCATATTCGGAGGGCTCGCTCTGCTGGCCTATGCAAGCGGGCGCGGCGAGCGCATTTGGCCGCGCCGCCGGGAAGCCGCCGCCCTGCTGTGGACGTCGATGTGCAATGTCGCGATTTGGCAGATCTTGACCGCCTATGCCCTGCAACAGCTTCCGGCCGGTCGCGGCGTTGTCCTCGCCTACACCATGCCGATTTGGGGCGTGTTGCTCGGCGCGATTTTTCTTCGAGAGCGTATCGACCGGCCGCGGTTTGTTGCGCTGGCACTTGGCACTGCTGGCATGGGCTTGTTGATCGGCGAAGATCTGTTGATCGTCGGCCAAGCTACCGTCGGATCGCTCATGATCCTCACGGCCGCGTTTATTTGGGCCGTCGGCACAGTCTCCACGAAAGGTTTTTCCTGGACCGTTTCGTTGCCGGCCATGGCGGGGTGGCAATTGGTCATTGCGGCAGTGCCGATGCTGTGCGGCGCCATTTTGCTCGAACGTGAAGCCTGGGCTATCCCTTCGGCCGGCCCCATGTTTGCGCTCGTTTACAACATTCTGATCGCCAGCATCCTCGCTTACTTGGTCTGGTTCCGATTGTTGACGCTGTATCCAGCGGGAATTGCATCGATTTCCGTCTTGATGATCCCCGTTGTCGGGCTTTTCTCCGGCGCAATCATTTTGGGTGAGCGGATCGGACCGACCGAACTTGGCGCGCTCATTTTGGTGGTCGGCGCCCTCGCCGCGGCCCATCAACCTTGGCGGAATGCCCGAGCCGAAGGCACTTAGGCGGCGCCGACTTTCAAGACGCGCCGGCCGCGTTGTATGGGCAAACCGGCGCGTGATAGGTTTGTGACAGGCAAACGTCGCGCGGTGTTTCACGCGCCGCGCCATAAGGGAGGAGCGTGGCCAGCCATGACCGACACAGTGAAATATGTTCTGCCTGAAGACCGTATCCCAAAAACTTGGTACAACATCCTGGCGGACCTACCGGAACCGCCGCCACCGGTCCTTCATCCAGGAACGGGACAACCAATTGGCCCAGACGACCTCGCGCCGCTGTTTCCGATGGCGCTCATCGGCCAGGAAGTCTCTATGGATCGCGAGATCGAAATTCCTGAACCGGTGCGCGAGATTTATCGGCAGTGGCGGCCCTCCCCGCTCTACCGCGCGCGCCGCCTGGAGCAGGCGCTCGATACCCCGGCCAAGATCTATTACAAATATGAAGGCGTGAGCCCGACCGGCAGCCACAAGCCAAACACGGCGGTGGCTCAGGCCTTTTACAATATGGACGCCGGCGTCAAACGCATCACGACCGAAACCGGCGCCGGACAATGGGGCTCCTCGCTCGCCTTCGCGGGATCGATCTTCGGACTCGAGATCGACGTTTACATGGTGAAGGTGAGTTTCCAACAGAAGCCATACCGGAAGGCGCTCATGGAGGCTTTCGGCGCGCGCTGTGTGGCCAGTCCCTCCGAGGAAACCGAGTCCGGCCGGGCGATCCTCAAGGAGACCCCGGACTCCACGGGCAGTCTGGGGATTGCGATTTCGGAAGCGGTCGAAATGGCAGCCCAGCGAGACGACACGAAATATGCGCTCGGCAGCGTGCTGAACCACGTCCTGACGCATCAGACCGTGGTCGGTCAGGAAGCCATCGAACAGATGAACATGGCCGGCAACTATCCGGACATCTTGGTCGGTTGCACGGGCGGCGGCAGCAACTTTGCCGGCCTGGTTAACCCATTCCTCGGCGAACAATTGCGGGGCGGCCCAAAGGTGCGCGTGGTCGCCGTGGAACCCGCGGCCTGCCCCTCGCTCACCCGCGGCAAATACGCTTACGACTTTGGCGACACGGGGCACCTCACGCCGCTGGTCAAAATGCACACCTTGGGCTCGACCTTTGTGCCGCCGGGCTTCCACGCGGGCGGGCTTCGCTATCACGGCATGGCGCCCATGGTCAGCCATATTCACGAACTCGGCTTGATTGAGGCGCGCGCCTACGAACAGACCGAATGCTTCGCCGCCGGCGTTCAATTCGCCCGGGCCGAAGGCATCGTCCCCGCTCCAGAGGCCACGCATGCGGTCAAGGGCGCGATCGACGAAGCCTTGAAGTGCAAGGAAGCCGGGACGGGCCGCACGATCCTGTTCAACCTGTGCGGCCACGGCCACTTCGACATGCAGGCCTACACGGATTATTTCGCTGGCAAACTGACCGACCAGCATTACGACGAGTCGGAACTTGCCATGGCTTTGGCCGGCCTTCCCTCGGTCGCGGCAGCGGCGGAATAGCCGGCGGAGTCGTTTCGAAATGGGAATTGCGCGGCGTCTTCTCCTGGCGCCGCGCGTCGCACCATTCGGCTGGAATTCGCTAAGACGGTTTGCTATATCACCGGCCTGCCTTTGTTCCCCGGTAGCTCAGTTGGTAGAGCGGGTGGCTGTTAACCACCATGTCGCTGGTTCGAGTCCGGCCCGGGGAGCCACTTCCACCTACCGCCATAACAAAGCGACCGACCTTTTGGCCGGCCCACCGATCGTGGTGGCACGCGCGCGTAGGTCGCGTTGGCGCCGTGGCGAACGGAACGATAGCGGCGCGATCCAATTCTCGTTTATTGTTGGTCCGTCTCTGGGAGCCTTGGCGAAACGCTTCGGCTTCCACACGGCACCGCCCGGAGAGCGCGGGTTGTGACGATCGGAGGTGGGGGAGACACATGTCTGACGACGAACGATGTGCGCGTTTGGCCAAGCGCCAGGCGCGAATTACCGAAGCCGCGCGCAAAGCGTTTGCCTCACCTAAGCGTCTCGCCCGATGACATTCATGAAGAACTACATCCGCGTTGTCGACGCGATCAATTATCGCGTCGGGCGGGTCATGATGTACGGCATCTTCGTGATGATCGCCGTGCTGCTTTGGTCGTCGATCTCGAAGACGTTTTTCCTGCCCTCGCTGTGGACTCTCGAAATCGCGCAGTTCGCAATGGTCGCCTACTACATTATGGGCGGCGCTTATTCGATTCAGCTCGGCACGAACGTGCGCATGGATCTGTTCTATGGCGGCTGGTCGGATCGCAAAAAGGCGAAGTTTGACGCGTTTACCGTCTTCTTCCTGATCTTCTATCTCGGCGTACTTCTTTACGGCGCGATCGAAAGCACCGCTTATTCCTTCCAATATAATGAGCGGAGCCCGACCGCGTGGCGGCCCTATTTGTGGCCCATCAAAGTCATCATGTGTGTCGGTATCTTCCTGGTGCTGCTTCAAGCAATTTCCGAACTGTTCAAGGACATCCTCAAGCTGCGCGAGGAGGCTGAGTGATGTCCTACGAAATGATTGCGCTGTTCATGTTCGCGTCGATGATGCTGATGCTGTTCACCGGCCAGCGCGTATTCGGGGCTATCGGCGCGGTGGCCGCGATTGCGGCGTTGGCCCTGTGGGGCACGGGCGGGTCCGACATACCGTTCGCTTCGGCGATGAAGTTGCTGAAATGGTATCCGCTACTGACGCTGACGATGTTCATCTTCATGGGCTATCTGTTGTCGGAATCACGGATCGCCGACGACCTCTATCAAATGTTCCATGTCTGGATGGGGTCTGTGAGCGGCGGCCTGGCGATCGGCACGATCGGATTGATGGTCCTCATCTCCGCCATGAACGGTTTGTCGGTTGCCGGCATGGCCATCGGCGCGACCATCGCCCTCCCCGAACTGCTGCGACGCAACTATGACAAGCGGATGGTCACGGGCGTGATCCAGGCCGGCTCGTCGCTCGGCATTCTGGTGCCGCCATCTGTCGTGCTCGTCCTATACGCCATGATTGCACGCCAGCCTGTCGGGCAGTTGTGGCTCGCGGGCGTTGTCCCGGGCCTGATGATGGCGGCGCTGTTCATCGGCTACATCTTCATTCGCTGCCGAATTCAACCGGAACTCGGCCCTGTCTTGCCGAAAGAAGACCGGGATATTCCGCTGGCGGAGAAGCTCCGCTTATTGCGCGCGGCTCTGCTGCCAATCGGTATCTTCGCGGCCATGATGGTGCCGTTCGTCAACGGCTGGACGTCATTGGTGGAAAGCTCGGCGATCGGCGCAATGACGGCGTTCTTGGCGGCGGTCCTGAAAGGCCGAATGACGCGCGCAGTCTTCGAAACCTCGGTCCGTCAAACCCTTGGCATTTCGTGCATGTTCATGTGGATCATCCTGGCGGCGCTCGGCTTCGGTGCCGTGTTCGACGGCTTGGGTGCCGTGCGTGCGATCGACAACTTGTTCACCGAGCAGCTTGGGCTCAATCCGTGGATGATCCTCATCCTGATGCAGCTGTCGTTCATCTTGATGGGCACGTTCTTGGACGATACGGCCATGCTGGTGATCGTCGCGCCGCTTTATGTGCCGCTGGTTCGCGAACTGGGTTTCGACTTGATCTGGTACGGCGTGCTTTACACCATCACCACCCAGATCGCCTATATGACGCCACCGTTTGGCTACAATCTGTTCCTGATGCGCGCCATGGCGCCGCCCGAAGTGACCTTGCGGGACATTTATGGCTCTATTCTGCCGTTTGTTTTCGTTATGGTTCTCGCCTTGGCGGTCATCATGATGTTCCCGCAAATCGCGCTGTGGCTGCCCGAGACGGTTTACGCGAAGTAGAAGACAGGCTCATTTCCGACCCGAAGCCATACAGACATTCATACCGAAAAACAGTCGGACCTTTCTGGAGGATCAAATGACCACAAGACGTGGATTTATCAAAGGCGCCGTAGCCGCCGCACCGGCCTCGATGCTGGCGGCGCCCGCGATCGCGCAATCGAAGATCAAATGGCGCATGCAGACCTACGCCGGCCCGGCCCTCGCGGAGCACGTCATCGTGCCGGCGGTGGAGAGCTTCAATAAGATCGCCGGCGACGAAATGGAGATCGAACTATTCTTCGCCGATCAGCTCGTCCCGACGGGCGAGCTGTTCCGTGCCATGCAGAAAGGCACCATCGACGCTGTTCAGTCGGACGACGACTCCATGGCCTCACCGACCGAAGTCACGGTTTTCGGCGGTTACTTCCCGTTCGCCAGCCGCTACTCGCTCGACGTGCCCGTGCTGTTCAACCAGTACGGCTTGAAGGAAATCTGGGACGCGGAATATTCCAAGGTCGGCGTGAAGCACATTTCAGCCGGCGCGTGGGACCCGTGCCACTTTGCGACCAAGGATCCGATCAACTCGCTTGCTGACCTGCAGGGCAAACGCGTCTTCACCTTTCCGACCGCCGGCCGCTTCCTGAGCCAATTCGGCGTCGTGCCGGTAACGCTGCCGTGGGAAGACATTGAAGTTGCCGTGCAGACCGGTGAGTTGGATGGCATCGCCTGGTCGGGCATTACCGAGGATTACACGGTCGGTTGGGCCGACGTGACCGACTATTTCCTGACCAACAATATCTCGGGCGCTTGGTGCGGCTCCTTCTTCGCCAACATGGATCGTTGGAACGAGCTTCCGGACCGGCTCAAGGAGCTGTTCTCGGTTTGCATGGAGCAAAGCCACTATTATCGCCAGTGGTGGTATTGGGGCGGTGAAGCCAATCTCCGCGTCAACGGCACCAAAATGCAACTCACCACGATCCCCGACGACGAGTGGGCGCAGGTCGAAGCCGCCGCGGTCAAGTTCTGGGATGAAATTGCCGCAGAGTCGGAGATAAAAGCCCAAGTCGTCGACATTTTCCGCAGATATAACGACGACATGCAAAAGGCCGGCCGGCCTTATCGGTACGGTTGATGCGCCGACAGACGCAGACCTAATCCGTCAATTTCGCCAGAGAGGCGCCGGTTCGCCGGCGCCTTTTTGCTGCATTGGCCCAGGAAGGACATCGTCATGACCGGACTTCTTTCTCTCGACAATCTCAAGTCTCATGTCGGCGCCGGAGAGATCGACACGGTTCTTGTCTGCCTGGTCGATATGCAAGGCCGCTTGATGGGTAAGCGCTTCCACGCCCAGCATTTCCTCGACGGCGCCTGGGAGGAAACACATTGCTGCAATTATTTGCTCGCCACCGATCTCGAAATGGCGACGCCGGACGGATACGCCGCCACCAGCTGGGAGGACGGCTATGGCGATTACGTCATGCGGCCGGACCTTTCGACCTTGCGGCGCGTTGCCTGGCTGGACGGTACCGCCATGGTGCTGAGCGACATCGTCGACCATCATAAGCATGAAGGAGTGCCGCATAACCCGCGGACCGTCTTAAAGCGGCAGGTTGAACAGTTGGAGGCCCACGGCCTCACCGCGAACATGGCGACGGAGCTTGAATTCTTTCTATTTGAAAAGAGTTTTGACGAAATCCGTCGCTCGGGTTTCCGAGATTTGGAACCGATCAGCGGCTACAATGAAGATTACCACATTCTTCAGACCACCAAGGAAGAAGTGGTGATGCGACCGCTACGCAATCACCTCTACGCCTCCGGCGTGCCGGTTGAAAATTCGAAGGGTGAAGCCGAAGCGGGACAGGAAGAGCTGAACATTCGGTACGCGGATCCGATTGCCTGCGCCGACCACCACACCATCGCCAAGCACGCGACGAAAGAGATCGCTTGGCAACACGGTCATGCCGCAAGCTTCATCGCCAAATGGCATCACGACCGCGTCGGCAGCGCCTCGCACATTCACCAATCGCTCAGCGATCGGAACGGCAAGAGCGTGTTTTTTGATGACAGCGCCGACCACGGCATGTCGGGGATCATGCGACACTATGTGGCGGGCCTGATCCAATATGCGGCCGACACGACTTATTTTTTGGCACCCTACATCAACTCTTATAAGCGCTTCGCCAAAGGGACGTTTGCGCCGACCAAAACTGCCTGGTCGATCGACAACCGCACCGCAGGCTTCCGTCTGTGTGGTGAACACACGGAAGCAGTTCGTATCGAATGCCGGATCGGCGGTTCGGACTTCAATCCATATCTCGCCCTCGCCGCACAGCTCGCCGCGGGCCTTAAGGGCGTGAAAGACAAGCTTGAGCTGCCGCCGCCAACCGCTGGCGATCTTTACGCCAGCAAGCGGAGCCGTGATGTTCCATCAACCCTGCGCGCCGCCACCGAGGCCATGCGGAAATCGAAAATGCTGCGGGAGGCGTTTGGGGATGATGTTATTGATCACTACACGCGCGCGGCGACGTGGGAACAAGAGGAGTTCGACCGCGTGGTCACGAACTACGAAGTGGCGCGAGGCTTTGAGCGCGCGTGACCAAAACACTGACCTGTATTTCACCGATCGACGGGTCGACATACGCCGAGCGGCCGACTCTTTCCTTAGACGACGCGGCGGCCGCGGTTGGCCGCGCAGAAGCGGCGCAAACCGAATGGGCCGCTCGATCGCTCGACGAACGCCGCCAACTCGTCATGGCAGGCGTCGAACGCGTCGGCGAGATGAATGACGAGGTGGTCCCAGAGCTCGCATGGCAAATGGGGCGCCCGGTGCGCTACGGCGGCGAGTTTAACGGGTTTGAAGAGCGCGCGCGATACATGGCGGACATCGCGGAAGACGCGCTGAAGCCGATCGAGATTTCCGATGATGCGGGATTTCGCCGCTACATCCGGCGCGAGCCGCACGGTATCGTTTTTGTCATCGCACCATGGAATTACCCCTACATGACCGCGGTCAACACCGTGGTTCCGGCTTTGATTGCCGGCAACGCGGTCATGCTCAAGCACGCGACGCAAACGCTTTTGGTGGGCGAGCGCATGGCTCGCACCTTCCACGAAGCGGGCGTACCGCCAGACATCTTTCAGAACCTTTTGCTAGATCACGAAACGGTGGCCCGGCTAATCGCGGGGCGCGCTTTCGGTTTCGTGAACTTCACCGGGTCGGTTGGCGCCGGTCAGGCAATCGAGCGCGCGGCCGCCGGCACCTTCACCGGCCTCGGCTTGGAACTCGGCGGAAAAGATCCGGGCTATGTTATGGAGGATGCCGACCTGGAAGCGGCCGCCGAAACGCTCATCGACGGCGCGATGTTCAATTCCGGCCAATCCTGCTGCGGTATCGAGCGCATTTACGTCGCCGAAGGTCTGTACGATCAGTTTGTCGACAAAGCGGTTGCAATCGTCGAGGCATCCAAGCTCGGTAACCCGCTGGACGAGGAAACGACGTTGGGCCCGATGGCGCACAAACGCTTTGCGGCGGACGTCCGTGCGCAAATGGCCGAAGCCCAGTCAGCCGGCGCGAAGCCGCTTATCGCACCCTTCAAAGAAGATGACGGTGGTGCCTATGTCAGCCCGCAAATTCTGAGCGGTGTTGATCACGGCATGCGCATCATGCGCGACGAAACATTTGGGCCCGTCGTCGGCATCATGAAGGTCAAGAGCGACGACGACGCGGTCACTCTCATGAACGACAGTGCTTTCGGCCTGACCGCATCGCTGTGGACGAAAGATCTGGAGCGCGCCGAAAGCGTCGCGTCGGGGATCGACACGGGAACAGTGTTCATGAATCGCTGCGATTATCTTGATCCCGCTCTGTGTTGGACAGGCCGCAAGGACACGGGCCGAGGCGGCGCGCTGTCGGTCATCGGCTATCACAACCTGACGCGGCCGAAATCTTTCCACCTGAAAAAAGTTTGACGGCGATGCAGCTCAGCGGAAATTGGTCTTTCCCGACCGCGATATGGTTCGGCGCCGGACGCATTCACGAAATCGGGGACGCGTGTGAAAGCGCGGGCATACAAAATCCATTGCTGGTGACCGATCGCGGCCTCGGCAAACTTGCGATCACCGAAAATACGCTCAATCTGCTCGACGAACGTGGACTGGGGCGCGGTCTCTTCGCCGAGGTTGATCCCAACCCAACGGAACTGAATGTCGCGGCTGGCCTCGAGGCGTACCGCGCCGGTGGTCACGACGGCGTGGTCGCGTTCGGCGGCGGCTCAGGCCTCGATCTCGGCAAGGCCCTCGCTTTCATGGCCGGACAGTCGCGACCGATTTGGGATTTTGAAGATGTCGGCGATTATTGGAAGCGCGCGGACGCAAGTGCGATCGCCCCGATCGTCGCGGTGCCCACAACCGCCGGAACGGGCTCCGAAGTCGGGCGGGCCAGCGTCATCACCAATTCGGAAACCAAGACCAAGAAGATCATTTTTCATCCCAAGATGTTGCCGAGCGTGGTGATCTGTGACCCCGCGCTGACCGTCGGCCTGCCCAAACCCGTGACGGCGGGAACCGGGATGGATGCGTTCGCCCATTGTTTGGAAGCATATTGCGCACCGACCTACCACCCCCTCGCCGAGGGCATCGCGCTGGAAGGCATGCGCCTTGTCAAAGAGAACCTGCCGCGCGCCGTCGCGGAGCCCGGCGATCTGGAAGCGCGCGCCCACATGATGAGCGCTGCCGCGATGGGCGCGACGGCCTTTCAGAAAGGCTTAGGAGCAATCCACGCGCTTTCCCATCCGGTGGGGTCGCTATTTGGAACGCACCACGGCACAACCAATGCCGTATTCATGTTGCCGGTGCTGCGCTTCAATCGCCCGGCCGTCGAGGACAAGATTATGCGCGTGGCGGCCTATCTTGGAATCGACGGCGGCTTTGATGGATTTTTGGCATACCTGCACACGCTCATGACGGACATCGGTATTCCGGAACGGCTGCGGGATCTTGGCGTGACGGAGAACAAGATCATTGAGCTGGCCGGCATGGCGATCGCCGATCCATGCGCGGCCGGCAATCCCGTCACGCTCGACTATGAGGCCGCCGAAACTTTGATACGAGAAAGTCTGTAGCCGCACGCGATCGACGGCGGGTTGGTTCGGCATACCGCTTCCGTGAGTCAAAGCACCTGCCGGTTGCGCGTTCCGCTTTTGCGTCATACACATTTGGCCCGTTGCCTGCCGCCCTGCCCGACACGGGTTTGAATAGGATCCATCACATGACTTTGCACACTGTCCGCGCGGCACGCGCGCTCCTTGTTCTGGTTCTTGTCGGCGGATGGCTCGCCGGGTGCTCTGAGTCGCCGCAAGATCAAATCGTCGGGCGCTGGCAAGATGCCGAGAACGCGAACGGCAGCATCCTCGAGTTCTTCAAGGGTGGCACCGTGTCGTTTCAAGAATCGATCACCGGTATCGCGATCAATGGCGACTACGAGTTTCTCGATGATGAGACAATGAAGATCGAACTCGGAGGCATTCTCGCCATTGCCGGGGCCTCTCTATACAAAGTCTCGTTCGACAATGGCCGGCTCTTGCTCACCGCGCAAAATAGCGATGGAGTCTTGGCCTACAACCGAATCGATTGATGGAGCCCGGTGGCTGATTCGGGGCGGTGATTCGACGCGCGGCGAATCAAACGAATGTTCTAATGAATGTCCGCAATTAGCATTGGTCGCTGCGCAAGTGCCCTAACGCCATGAATTGGGCCAATAAACGCGGCCCAATCAGAATACTTTGCCGCCAAATCGATATCGCGCTAGCGTTTACTAGGTGCCCGTGCGGGGGCGGTCTGGAATTATGCGCTGGGGGTGGCATCGATGCGGTGTCTGACGGTGATGTTCGTCGCCTTGACGATGAGTTTTGTGTCCGCGGCATTTGCCGATTCCAATCGCATCTCCGTCCTTGCTTATCATGCCATTACGCTGAACCCCGATCGGGGAAATCTGAGCGTTGTCTCTCTGCCCCGCTTCGAAAGCCAAATGCGGTATCTCCACGATGCTGGGTACCGGACGCTCGCTTTGTCGGAACTTGATGCGTTCATGAATGGCGCGCCGATGCCCGAGCGCTCCGTCGTAATCACGTTTGATGACGGTTGGAAGAGCCAGCTCCGCGCCCTGCCGGTGCTCCGAAAATACAACCACAAAGCGGCTTTTTTCATTTTTCCCGACGGCGGCATCGCGCCTGAACGCCAAAAGCGTGGGAACTACATGAAGTGGAGTGATCTTCGGGCGATTTCGAATGATCCGAACTTCGAGATCCAAGCCCACTCAATGACCCACCCCTATGTTCGATCAAGCAATCTCGTGACCTGGGTGCGCGGTGATACGCCAGGCCGTGATCATAAGGATGCTCTGTTCGAACTTGTTGAATCGAAAGCAATTTTGGAGCGAGAACTCGGCAAGCCGGTCGATTACTTCGCCTGGCCGGGCGGCTGGTACAATAAGGCGCTGATCGAAATGGCGAAGCAGGCCGGCTATCGTGCGCTGTTCACAGCCGAAGCCGGTGGTGTCCGACCCGGCCGCGACGTGTATCGCACCTATCGCTTCATGGTGAACGGCGCTTGCCCGCTCCATGTTTTCAAGCGCACGGTTAGCGAGCACCGCCACATTCCGTGTCCGCCCATGGTACCGCCCGAAAAAGACGTCGAGGTGCTAACAGCCCAACGCGAAGAAACCACGCCCGAATAGCTGCTAGGCGTCCCCTCAAAAGGACAGGAAAGTGAAACCGTTCTCGGGTCCTAGGAACATCGTCGTGCTCAAATTAGCGGGGGCAAGCGGGAAGGTTCGGCCGCCACCTTCTCCAAAAGCTTTCCGGCCGTTTTCAGGTCGTCATATTGGACCGCGGCCGGGCCATTTGACCAACGCGTCGCAATGCTTTCGATGAATGTGCGATGCATGGTCAGTCTCTTTGTGCCGACGACCGCGCTGCTGAATTCAACGCGGCTCGGGTGCACCCGTTGCGAGTCGCACACAAGTTGAACGATCTCTTGCATCTCATCGTTTCCAAGTAACCGGCGCGATTGTTTCTCTTTTTCGAACACTTCCGCCGCCGCAAAAATCATCACGCGCCGGAGTTCGACGCCCCGCGCGTTTTTTCTTCCGAAACCAGCCATGCCAATACTCCTTAAACGCCCGACCAGGTCGCAATGCGGTGCCGCTCCGCTTAGGCTGCATTCGCTCTGATTGCCGGGCTCGCTTCGGCCAAACGGTGAAATCCGATGTCTGCAGGCCGAAACCAATTTAATAAAATTTTAGCCAATTTGTTGGGCGGACCATAACACACGACAAAGACTCGCGCTAGACTAGGAATGAGCACGGTCCTTTTTGATAATAATTATCCAAGAACGGCTATAATCATTTGATATTTATGTGATATATTAAATTTCTATTATGGATTTTTCTTTGTTTTTGATGCGGAATAGTGACCTGCGGCATGCTACGCAACTACAATTACGTGATAGAAATCAAATAAAACCCGTCATTATTGCAGACCAATGCTATATTTCTTTTTCGAAACCTTAGTTGAATTCAAATTCGCGGCCACATCGCACACCTCCGCCTACCCGAAAGTCTTGTCACGTTTGTGCCGTATTTGTTGTATACTTTGACGGTGGATCCGGATTGCCGCCCATTCGTTTTCATAGGTGGCGGACGTCCGGTGCGGCGATAAACGATTGGATTCACAAACGGCCAGACAGGCAGAGACGTGAAGCGGCTCAATATCTGGTACAGGAAGTTCAAGCTGTTGATGCGGCGGTGGCGGCTCATCGTGTCGCAACGCGGCGGTCAGTGGCTGCGACTGGATTGGCGTCTCGCGACACGGCAAGGCCGCCTGGCGCGCCTGGGACTGGCGCGTCCCTATCCATGGGAACCGACTTATCCGCTAGGCGTGTCGTGGGACTTCGATGAGCCGGCGCAGACACTCCCCGAACTTCTCGACCGGGCCGTTGAACAGTTTTCCGACCGGCCTTGCCTACAGTTCTACGGCCGCAAATACACCTACGCACAAACCGGCGACCTTGTGGCGCGCGCCGCGAAAGGGTTTCAGGCGCTAGGCGTCGGACCGGGTGTAAAGGTCGGCCTGTTGTTGCCGAACTCGCATTACTACGTGATCTGCTACTTCGCGGTGCTGAAGGCCGGCGGAACGGTCGTCAACTACAATCCGCTGTACGCCGAACAGGAGGTTGCGCGCCAAATCCGCGATTCCGGCACCAAGGTCATGGTCACCATGAACCTGAACATGCTGTATCAGAAAGTCTCGGACCGACTGGATGACAGTGACGTCGAGACCGTCGTCGTGTGCCGCATGAGCAGCGCCTTTCAGTTTCCCGCAAATGCCTTTTTCGCGATCGTGAAGCGCAAGGAAATTGCTGACATCCCGAGCGATGACCGGCATCTCCGTTTTGAGAAATTGGTCGCGAACGATAGCGATCCGCAACCAGTGGATATCGACCCGGAGAACGACGTCGCGGTCATGCAGTATACGGGCGGCAAAATCGGCGTGGCGATGGGAGCCATGCTGACCCACGCGGGCCTTTTCCGGAATGCTAAGCAAATGCGGTTGTGGGCGCCCGATGTGAAACTCGGCCAAGAATGCGTGCTCGCGGTGTTGCCGCTCACGCATGTATTTGGCATGACCGGCGTGATGAACTACGGCCTGACGATCGGTGCCGAAATCGCGCTGCTGCCGCGTTTCAAGACCGGCGAAGTGCTGAAATTGATCGAACAGAAGCATCCATCGATCCTGTTCGCCGTGCCAACCATGTTCGCCATGTTCAACAGCCATCCGGACCTGGCCGATCAAGATTTGTCCAGCTTGCGATATTGCATTTCCGGCGGCGCGGCGTTGCCTGGCGATATCAAGAGCGATTTCGAGAAGGTAACCGGTTGTCGAATCGTCGAAGGCTACGGACTCAGCGAAACGGGACCGGTGTGCACGGTCAATCCGTTTGACGGCCGGGATCGCGACGGATCGGTCGGACTGCCGGTTCCGGGAACCGTGATCAAGGTCGTGTCCTTGACCAACCCCAAGAAGCCGGTACCACCTGGCAAACGCGGTGAGGTATGCGTGTCCGGTCCACAGGTCATGACCGGCTATTGGTTACGCCAAGATGAAACCGCCACCGTGTTTGAAGATGGCTACTTGCGCACCGGCGACATCGGCTATCTGGATAGAGACGGCTTCCTGTATCTGACGGGTCGCCTCAAGAACTTGGTGATCAGCGGCGGCTTCAACGTTTATCCGCGCATGGTCGAGGAAGCGATCCTGCAACACCCCTCGGTCAAGGCGGTGGCGGTTTGCGGCATTCCGGACCAGCAGCGCGGCGAAAACGTCAAAGCCTATGTCACGTTGCGATCGGGCGAAAAACTGACGGCGCGCGCTCTGCGCCTTTTCCTCCGGGACAAAATTGCGCCCTATGAAATGCCGCGAAAGGTCGAATTCGTCGATGTCTTTCCGGACGGGCTGATTGGCTCCGAAGCCGCCGACGACCTGTCGCATTGGAATGCCCAAGCCGCGGAATAGTGCAGCAAAGGCGACACAAAGTCGCGGCGTCGTTGCCGACGTGCCGAAGACCCTGCCGCCCGAACACCTACGCGAAATCGTTATGCAGAGCTGGCGACCAGCCTGGTCGATCCGGCGTCGCGTGGGCTGCCTTGAGCCGCTCGTTGCGTGGTGGCTCAGGCGGCGCGGCGAGCCGCGGGAATAGGCGCGCGGCCTCGAACCGTCCCTCCATTCAGCTACCGTTCAGGTTGCCGCGAGCATGATTCCGAAAGGCTTGGCGGAGTTTGTCTTCGCGACACTATCAGGGGAACCACAGGAGGATCGGAATGATCCGCTTCATCGCTGGAATCGCGGCGGCGTTGGCGCTCTTTATGCTCGGCGGGATTATCTCAGAGCCCGCTTACGCTGGCGGCTATTCCTACAAGCACCATCACGGCTACTACAATGGGCACGCGGGATATCACTATCCCCGGATCCCGTTCGTCTACGAACTGGGACGCGTGGTCGGCGCATTTCTGCCGCATCGCCGCTACTACCATCACGGCGGGCATGCGTACCACCGTGGCCATCGGCACCATAACTATCATCGCGACCGGTATTATCATCGCGATCGGTACTATCAGCCGCGCCGCTATTATCCGCCGCGCCGGTACCACTCGCACCGCCCGACCTATCGGCCACCGCGCAATTACCACCATGGAAGCGGCTGCCACACGGTCACCAAGACAGCGTATCATCACGGTCGGCTGGCCAAAATCGGCGGCACCATGTGCTACGACGCTTACGGCAATCCATATGTCGTTTCGGGAAGCCGATACGTCATGCACTACTACGATTGACGGCGGTCGAGGCGTCGTCGGCTGCGGCGGTTTGGTGATCGACACACGGCTCATGCTCGAGCTGAATCGTGGCATGGGAGATGCCGAACAAGCGTTCCAGCGCCTGGTGTAAGGCGGCGAGCGTCGAATCATGATGGGCGCCGTCAGCGAGCACGGCATGGAGCGTGACCACCGGGCGCTCGTTCGTCAGCGACCAGATATGAACGTGGTGAACGTCCGTGATCTGCGGCACTTGCTCGATGAGGCTGTCGCGCACCTCCGCGGGATCAACATTCTCTGGCGTCCCCTCGAGCAAAATGTGCCCGGAATCGCGGATGAGGTTGTAGGCGGCGCGCGTAATCAGCGCGGCAACCAGGAGGGACAAGAGTGGGTCAATCGGCATCCAGCCGGTCCACAAAATAATCAGCGCCGCAGCAATGGCCGCGACCGACCCAAGCAAGTCGCCGGCCACGTGCAGCGTCGCGCCACGAATGTTCAAATTGTTCCGATCCGCGCTGTGCAGAATGACGAATGCTGTGAGATTGACCACCAGGCCAATGCTGGCAATGACGAGCATGGGTCCAGGCAAGACCTCAACTGGTGCCGCGAAGCGGCGGACGGCCTCGACCACGATCCAAAGTGCGATCGCGACCATCGCCAAGCCGTTGACGAGGGCCGCCAGCACCTGAAACCGGTGATATCCGTAGGAGCGGCGAAGATCGGCGCGGCGTCGGCCGACGCGGAAGGCAAACCACGCGAGCGATAGAGCCGCAAAGTCCGCGAGCATGTGGCCGGCGTCCGACAACAAGGCGAGCGATCCGGACAGCACACCGCCAATGGCTTCCACCACCATGAATGACCCGGTCAGCAACATGGCCCAGAACACGCGGCCCTGATTGTGTTCCTCGGCGCCCTGGTGATGGTCGTGGGATGAATGAGTTACCGCCATGAGAGTGATGCGGGCCTTTCGCTCGCCATTTTCCGCCGTTTCCCGATAATAGCGCGGCCGAGCAAAGGGGAAAGCAGACGACCATGACCGATGACAGACCCGGGGTGATCACCGGAAAGACGACGCTTTTCGGGATCCTCGGAGATCCGATCGCGCAAGTCGGCTCTCCCGTGCAATTCAATCGCCTGTTTCGCAGCCTCGACCATGACGCGGTGATGCTGCCCATGCGGGTCGCGTCGGCGGATCTTGCCACGGCATTCCAGGGGTTGCGCGCACTCGGCAATCTGGCGGGACTGGTCTTCACCATTCCGCATAAGATGCCGATGGTCGAACTAGTCGATGAATTGATGCCCAATGGAAAACGGGTCGGCGCGATCAACTCGGCACGGCCGACGGCGGATGGGCGCTGGCAGGGCGACATGTTCGACGGCCAAGGCTGCGTGAACGCCCTGGAGGCCAACGGGCATTCGCTTGAAGGCCGCTTGGTGAGCCAAATGGGGGCCGGCGGTGTCGGCCGTGCGATCGCTTTCGCTTTCGCCGACCGGGGCATTGCGCGCCTCACCGTGTCCGACCTTGACGAAAGCCGCGCGGAAAAACTTGCGGCCGATTTACGCGCGGCCTTCCCCGACCTTGCGGCCGAAGCCGGACCGCCCGGTGTCGGCAATCACGATACGTTGGTGAATTGCACGCCGCTCGGCATGAATCCGGATGACCCCCTGCCCTTCGCCGAGTCCGACATGGGCGGCGGCATGCTGGCGGTCGATGTGGTTTTGCAGGAATCCCTGACTCCTTACCTGGCCGCCGCTGACGCCAAAGGCTGCGCGGTGCAGACAGGCTTGCAAATGCTCGAAGGTCAGGTGCGCGAAATCGCCCGCTTCTTCGGCGTCGGCACAACGACATGACGCGTTGCCAAGAATTGGGCGAGCGAACGTGCTAACGCCAGTCCTTCGATTTCAGTGTGACTAAGGCAGGTTATGGCTCTTCCTCGCGCCATCGGACTTAATTCGAGGCGGCCCACTAACTGGAAGAGGACACAATCATGAACGCGGGATCGGAAAAGCGTCACGGGACGCCAAACTGGGCAGATTGCGCGACAACCGATCTGGATGGCGCGGAGAAATTCTACGCGGCCGTCTTTGGCTGGACCTCCGACCGGGTCGCTGGATCGGACGGCGCGCTCTATTCACTTTAGCGATTGAGCGGCAAACTGGTCGCCGGTCTCTACGAGTTGAGCCCAGACATGCGCCGCATGAACGTGCCGCCCCATTGGGCAACCTACATTGAGGTTGACGATGTCGATGCCACTTTGGACCGCGTCCGAGCCGAAGGCGGCACACCGGTTGGCGCCCTGATCGACGAACCTGGGGTCGGCAAAATCGCGATCGTTCAAGACCCGGTCGGCGCCTATCTGCGGCTATGGCATTCCGAACCGGATCATGGCGGAGAAGTGTTCAACGTTCCGGGCGCGATGATCTGGAATGAATTGATGACCAAGGATCCGGCCAAGGCTGCCGCGTTCTATCAGAAAGTCCTCGGCGTCGAAGTCGAGACTATGGAGCAGCCAAAGCCTTACACCGTGCTGAAAGCGAACGGCAGTCCTGTTGCGGGCGTTTTAACGATGACGCCGGAAATGGGAGACCTTCCGGATTCCTGGGATGTCTACTTCGCGTCCGAGGATGTGGACGCAACGACTGAAAAAGCACTCGCGGCTGGTGCGACAGCGGTCCGAGAACCGTTCGATATTCCCGGCGTCGGCCGCATGGCCGTGCTCCAAGACCCGCAGGGCGCCGTGTTTCAAGTTGTAAATATGGCGTCGGGCTAGGCCAGACACGTGTATGTCGCGGAACGCCGGTTACCGCTCATCATCCGGCTCATTGCCCGGTAGCGGGATTGTCAGCATCAGCGAGCTCAGGCTCTTGCCGTGAAGGTCCTGGTTGAGAGTCGCCGTCACGCCGCCGCCGCGTACATGGTCGATGACGAAGTTGAGCGCCCGCAGATTGGGTAGCTCGTAACGGCGCACCGGCCCATCGGCGACATTGTCGAAAGCAGTCAATACGCGATCTGCGGTGAGTTCGCGCGCCAGACGCTCGTACCCCGCTTCGTCGTAGGCGATCACCGAAATATTGACGGCGTGCCCCTTATCGCCCGCGCGCGTGTGAGCCAAATCGCGCACCGTCACTTTCATGCCGCGCTCACCACGTCAATTCGCGTGCTAACCAACTCGCGCGGCAACAGCACAGACTGCACGGCGAGGATTTCCTTCACCTGCTTGAAATCGCCCGCACCCCCTTGCGGCCCGTTGGTAAGCAGCGTCTCGATCTCCCAGCCTATGGCCTCTGCCGCGCGCCGGTTGTCGGTGCGGCCCGCGATGCGGAGACGCACCTCGTAGGGCTCGGGTCGATCGGGCGCCGGGCCGTGCAAACTTTCCATGCCGATCAGCTCGACCCGCAGCTCTTCGAAGGAGTGACCCAACCGCTTAAGGCGTGCCTCCACCACTTCGCCGGCCAACCGCGCCCGCGCCACTGCGTTCGGGCCGCCATAAGAAATCTGGCCTTCGCCCTTGAATCCATCAAAGTAGCCAATGCTCACTTTATAGGTCGGTGTGCGCGGACCGGCGCGCGCACCCTCTACTTGCACGCGGTCCGGTTCTGTTTCACGGAACCGCACGTCCGTCACATCGAGCACACAATCCGGCGTGATGTACTCGGTCGGGTCGTGCATTTCATAGAGCAACTGTTCGGTGCAGGTCATGGAATCGACACGCCCCCCGCTGCCATCGACCTTGCCGAGCGTAATGTCGCCGGCCTCGGTCACATCGGCGAATGGGAAACCGAGGCGCGCGAGCCCGTCCACGTCCTTTTTTCCCGGATCTGCGAAATAGCCGCCAGTGACCTGACCGGCGCATTCGAGAAGATGCCCCGCGACCGTGCCGCACGCCAACCGGTCGTAATCGTCATAGGACCAGCCGAGACCATGCAACATGGCGCCGACGAACAGCGACGGGTCGGCCACGCGGCCGGTCATCACCACTTGCGCATCCGTCGCGAGCGCGTCGCGGATGCCATCGGCCCCGAGATACGCATTCGCCGCCGCCATTTTCG
>JANQOH010000388.1 GCA_028289725.1 Alphaproteobacteria bacterium | reverse complement strand
CGACCCACGCGATGATCGCCGCGAACACAGGTTCGCTGAGCATGCCGACCGCGGAGAATGAGGCCGGAAGCCGCGCCAAGGCCTGCGCGACGAAGCCCTGCCCGGCGGCGTGGCTCAGCCAGGCGAGGCCAAACAGGATCATCCAGCCGGTCGCGGTAAACGGCACCCATGCTTCGCCGGCATGCAGGTTGAGTGCAGCCAAAACCAGCGCGGTGACCAGCCCCGACCACGCCATGATCGCGGCCGCCGACATACGACGGCGCAGGCGCTTCACCGTCAGCAAATAGGCGGAGAAGAATACCGCCGTCACGACGCCCAAGAAGTCGCCGTAGAGATGGCCTGGCGCGGATTGGTAACTCGACCCGGCAAGCATTGCCGCACCCGCGAGGCTGAGCAGCAGGCCGGCGAGAAACCGGCGGGTGATGCGCTCCTTGAACCAAAGCCAGGCGGCGAGCGTCACGAAGACGGGCGTGGACGTGGCGAACAGGGTGGCGTTGGCGACCGTGGTTTCGGTAATCGACCAATGCCAAAACGCCAGATCGCCGGCAAAGAACAAGCCGGCGAGCACCAAGTCGCGGACATCGGCAAAGGTCTCTGGCACGGCACGCGACGGCGTGGTGGCGTTTCGGCGCGGTTCGAATGCCAGCACCATGAACAGGAGCGGCAGCGCCAGGGCGACACGGTGCACGGCGGTTGCGACGGGCCCGATTTCGCTCAGCCGTACGAAGGTTGGCGAGAAACCGATCGCGAATGTGCCGGCAAGCAGCAATATCAAGGCCAATCGGTTGCTCACGCAGGCTCCGGCGACTTAGTGTGGTCGGGCCTTTATAGGCGCGTCCTGGGGTCTGCCCAAGCCTTGATGCGAAGTTGTAAGAGCTTGATCTATTTGAGCGCGCGTGCCATGCCGCGCCTGGTGTAGTACGGAAAGTGATGCACGGAACGACGGAACAGGTTTGCGAAATCGTCAATCCGGACGGCGATCCCGGTGTGCTGCTTGTGTGTGATCACGCGAGCAATCGGGTGCCTGACGAATTGAACGATCTGGGACTCGACGCGGCGACGCTCGCGCGGCATATCGGTTGGGATATCGGCGCCGGCCCGCTGACCCGCCGCCTTGCCGATTTGATGAATGCGCCGGCGGTGCTGTGCCGTTTCTCGCGCTTGGTCATCGACCCCAACCGGTCGCTCGATCATCCCCAATCGATCCCGCCGATCAGTGACGGCATCGTGGTGCCGGGCAACCAAGACTTGGACGCCGCGGCGGCCGCGCGACGGGCTGACATGTATCATCGCCCGTATCACGACCAAGTTGCTCAAAGGGTGGCGGCGGCGTGCACGCAGACCGTGCCGGCACTGGTGGCCGTGCACAGCTTCACGCCGGTGATGGACGGGTACGAGCGGCCGTGGCACGCCGCCGTGCTGCACGACGACGATACGCGTTTGTCCACGCCAATCCTCAAAGCGTTCGAGCGCTATACGAGCCTCTTGGTCGGCGATAACGAACCCTATACCGGCTACAGCGATCTGACGTTCACGCTTCCGCATCATGCGAGCGGTCGCGGCCTGCCGAGCGTGGCCCTGGAAATTCGCCAAGATCTCATCGACACGCCGGCGGGGGTCGAGCGTTGGGCCTTTCAGCTTAAGGACGTTTTGACGGGGCCGCTCGCCGACGCCGCGCACCGAACCATGGTGGCGCCGTCATGACCGGCAGCGCACCGCCGTTCACGGTTGGCGTCGAAGAGGAGTATTATCTCGTCGACGGGACGACCGGCGACCTTGTTCCGGAAGTTCCTGACGGCTTCGTCGCGGACTGCGAAAAACGCTTGCCTAAGCAAGTAACACCCGAATTTCTCCAGACACAAATCGAAATCGGCACGCGTGTGTGCAGCAATGCCGGCGAAGTGCGCGACGAGTTGTGCCGCTTGCGCGGGGAAATTGCGGACGTCGCGTCAAGTTACGGCTTGGGCATGATCGCCGCGTCAACGCATCCGTTTGGCACGTGGCACGGCCAGCAACATACGCGCAAAGACCGCTACGATCTGATCCACGATCAGTATGGCGCGCCGGCGCGAAGGCTCCTGATTTGCGGCATGCACGTGCATGTTGGGATCGGGGACGACGAGCTGCGCGTCGATCTGATGAACCAGTTCAGTTATTTCCTGCCGCACCTGCTCGCGCTCACCACCTCGTCACCGTTTTGGGAGGGTGAAGACACCGGCCTCAAGTCGTACCGGCTGACCGTGTGGGATGGCTTGCCGCGCACGGGCCTGCCGCCGCAAATTTCGAGCTGGCACGAATATGAGCGGATGGTGGCGCAATTGGTTTCCGCCGGTTCGATCGAAGACGGTTCGAAATTGTGGTGGGACGTGCGCCCGAGCGTTCGGTTTCCGACGCTTGAATCGCGCATCTACGACGTCTGCACGCGGATAGAGGACGCGGTAACCATCGCCGCGCTCACGCAATGCCTATTTCGCATGTTGTGGCGGTTGCGGCGCCAGAATCAGCGCTTCCGCGTCTACCCCACCGCGTTGATCGACGAAAACCGCTGGCGGGCGATGCGCTACGGTCTCGATTTCGGGCTGATTGATTTCGGCGAAGATCAGGTCAAGCCGATGGACCTGTTGGTCGACGAAATGCTTGAAATGATCGCGCCCGACGCCGAGGCGCTCGATTGCCGCGACGAAGTCGAGCGTTCGCGCGATATCGTGCGCGATGGCACCAGTGCGCACCGCCAGCTTGCGGTGTGGCGCATGCTGTGCGCCGACGGCGCTGAGCCCGAGGCGGCGGGCCGCGGTGTCGTCGATATGCTGATGCAGGAGAGCTTGATTGGGGTGTCGCCGAGCGCGCGGGCCTCTGGATAGTGGCGGCCGATTTGCCTAAAGTCCCGCCAAACGGTAATCGCCCCTAGGAAGCAGGAGGGCAAAATGGACGACGCCAAACGCACTGAGATTGAGGCCGCCGCTTTTCGCCGGATGGTCTCGCATTTTCGCGAACGGACCGACGTGCAGAACATCGATCTGATGGATCTCGCCGGTTTTTGCCGGAATTGCCTGTCGAAATGGTACCGGGCCGAGGCCGAGGACCGCGGCGAAGAGATCTCCTACGACGAAGCGCGCGAGATCGTCTACGGCATGCCGTATAGCGACTGGAAGGCCAAGCATCAAACCGAGCAGCCGAAAGATCGCGTCGAGGCGTTCAACCGCGAACACAACCACTAAGCGGGCCCACGGCGCGCCATTGACGCCCCGCTCAGAGTGAGCGCGATCCCGGAGCGGCCCGCAGCCGCACGCAGGTCGCCTCAACCGTCTGTTTCCGATCGTGCGACGGTGATGGCCGCTTCGATGACGGCCGGATCGCCGATTTGGTTGCCGAGCAATAGGATCAGCTTGGCCATCACTTTCATCGCTTGTTGATCATCGAGACCGCTGATCGCATTGATTAGAGCTTCGTAGACCGCATCGCCGTCCGCGAATCCCAAGTCCTTGCGCAAAAGATCCGACATGGCTCAGTCCGCTGCCGCGGTGGTGGGTTCGGCGCCCTGCCGCGATTGGCAAACAGCCTGATCGCGGGCGGATCGGATCGCCGAGACGTCCGCACTCGGCCACGCCGCACACAAATGTTGGTCAGGCCGAAATAGGTAACAACTCCCGGGTTCCGCACCGAATACGCGCGCCAAATGGCCCCCGGCGTCGATGATCGTATCGGTGCGCCCGCTTTCGCCGGCGGTGACACAGAGCAACGCGATTGGGATGGCGTCCGCAGGCAAATCACCAAGACCCGCCGACGCCGCCGCCTGCACGCCAAAGCACAAGACGGCAAAGCGGTCGCCAAGCAATTCGAGCAACCAGCCGTCGCGTGCGGTCTCGCCGGCGCGCGCCATGCGTACCGCGAGATCCGGGCAAGGGGTGCCCGGCGCGACGTTTCCGAACGCGTCTGCGCTGTTGAGCGGCGACTCGGTATAGGTCGCGGGCCGAGAAAGACGGCCGCTATTGACCAAGTCGCGCGCAAAAGGCCAATCGGTCGCGAGTTCAAGTGTCGCGTCGCGAAAGGCCCGGCTTGCCGCGTTCTTTGGGGTAATGAAATCCGTCGACCGCGTGGAGTTGAGTATGTTCTCGTCCGCCGCGTACACACGTTCGGCGTCGTAGGTGTCGAGAAGGGCGTCCGGCGCTTTGCCGTCCAATACAAGCGCCAGCTTCCAGATTAAATTGTCGACATCCTGCAAGCCGCTGTTTGCGCCGCGCGCGCCAAAGGGTGAGACCTGATGCGCCGCATCGCCCGCGAACAAAATTCGGCCGTGGCGGAATTTCTCAAGCCGCCGACATTGGAAGGTGTAGACGCTGGTCCACTCCAAATCGAAGGCGATATCGTCGCCCAACATGCGCTTGATGCGCGGCACGACATTTTCGGGTTTGCGTTCTTCGTCGGGGTCCGCGTCCCAACCGAGCTGGAGGTCGATGCGCCACACATTGTCCGCTTGCATGTGCAGCAGTGCGGACTGGTCGGGGTTAAACGGCGGATCGAACCAAAACCAGCGTTCCTTGGGAAAGTCCGCTCGCATGATGACGTCGGCAATCAAGAAGCGGTCCTCGAAGACGCGGCCCATGAAATCCAAGCCGACCAAACGGCGTACTTGGCTGCGTGCGCCGTCGGCGGCGATCACCCAATCGGCGTCGAGCGTATAGGCGCCTTCGGGCGTTTCCACCGTCAGCGTTACGCCATCCGACTGGGCATCGAGGTCGACGACCTTGTTGCGCCAGCGGAGGTCTATCGCCGGTTCTTCGCCGGCGCGTTCGACCAAATACTCCTCCGCGTAATATTGCTGCAAATTGATGAAGGCGGGGAAGCGCTGACGGCCCGCGTCCGCCAAATCAAACTGATACAGCGCGCGATCGCCGAAATGGACTTTGCCGGTTTGCCAGGTGACACCCTTCTGCATCATGCGGTCGGCGACGCCGAGGCGGTCCAATATTTCCAAAGTACGCTTCGCCCAACAAATGGCGCGGCTGCCGACGCTCACCGTGTCGTCGTCATCCAGCACGACGCTCTCAATACCGTGCCCTGCGAGATCGATTGCCGCGGCCAGGCCGATCGGCCCAGCGCCGACAATCGCGACACGGCGGCGTGGCGCGGCCTTGCCGGCCAACTCGGGTGGCGTCTCAAAAGCGAAACGTGGGAATTCGTACGTCTGCATGGGCCGGCCTGCGAAGCGACGGAGTAGGAAAAATTGGTTACAAACGTAACAATATCTGATAGCAGATCGGCGCGCCAGGGGCCATGCTTTCGAAGCCTGCGGCGCTTTGATATATAAGCGCGCCCGCCCGGCTAGCCGGCCCGTGGCCGCAATTGAGGGAGAGCGGAGATGTCCAAGAAATTCGCATCACAAGCTGATTTGGAAGAGAAGCAGGCGACTTTCGCCGAGCTGGCGGACGGGGTCTACGCCTATACCACCGAAGGCGACCCCAACACGGGCGTGATTATCGGCGATGACGGCGTGTTGGTGATGGACACGCGGGCGACGCCGGTGGCCGCGCAAGAGCTGATCGACGAAGTCCGCAAGGTGACCGACAAGCCGTTCAAATATGTCGTGCTGAGCCACTATCACGCGGTTCGCGTACTGGGCGCGAGCGCGTATCAGGCCGAGCATATCGTGGCGAGCGAGATGACGCGCGACTTGATCGTCGAACGCGGCCAGCAGGATTACGATTCCGAACTGCAGCGTTTTCCGCGCTTATTCAACGCGGTTGAATCGGTGCCTGGGTTGACCTGGCCGACGCTCACCTTCCGCGACAAGATGACCATCCATATGGGCGATCGCGAGGTCCAGCTAATGCACATCGGCAAGGGCCACACCAAGGGCGACATCATTGCCTGGTTGCCCAAGGAGAAAGTCTGTTTTTCGGGCGACCTCGTGGAGTATGGCGCGACGCCCTATGCTGGCGATTCCTATCCGAGCGAATGGCCCGAGACGTTGGAAAAGCTGCGCGCCATGGGTGCCGAGAAAATGGTGCCGGGCCGTGGCGACGCCCTGATGAATCCCGAGCAAGTTAACGAAGCCATTGATCAAACCGCCGATTTCGTACGGCGGCTTGCGAACAGCACTGCCGATAGCGTCGCCAAGGACCTAAGCCTGAAGGAAGCGTTCAACGCGGCACGCGAAGAGCTCGAACCCCGTTTCGGCGATTGGGTGATCTTCGAACACTGCCTGCCGTTTGACGTGAGCCGCGCCTATGATGAAGCCAAAGGCATCGTCGATCCGCGCATTTGGACCGACAAGCGCGACATGGAAATGTGGGCGGCGCTTCAGGACTAACGACGGGAAATACAGGGAAACATGTCCGGACAACAATATGTCTACCATATGCGGGGCCTCACCAAGTCGTTTCAAAGCGGCAAGACGGTTCTCCGTGACATTTCCCTGAACTTTCTACCGGGCGCCAAGATTGGCGTGCTGGGTTTGAACGGCGCGGGCAAATCGACGCTGCTCAGGATCATGGCCGGTATCGAGACCGAGTTCGCCGGCGAAGCGTGGGCGGCCGACGGCCTGCGCGTCGGGTTCCTGCCCCAGGAACCAGAGCTCGATGCCGACAAAACGGTTATGGAAAATGTCTTGGAAGGCGTCGCCGAGACCAAGACGCTGCTCGATAAATTCGACGCGGTCAACGAACGGTTTGCCGAGGTTGCGGACGATCCGGACGCGATGGAAGCGTTGATGGAGCAACAGGCGTCGCTGCAAGAGCAAATCGATGCAGCGGATGCGTGGAACCTGGATCGCAACATCGAGATCGCGCTGGATGCGCTTCGGTGTCCGCCCAGCGAGTCCGGCGTCGAGAACTTGTCGGGCGGGGAACGCCGCCGTGTCGCCTTGTGCCGGCTGCTCTTGTCGCATCCGGATATGTTGTTGCTCGACGAGCCGACGAACCATTTGGACGCCGAGTCGGTCGCGTGGCTCGAACGCTATCTACACGAATATGAAGGCACGGTCGTTGCGGTCACGCATGACCGCTATTTCCTCGACAATGTCGCCGGATGGATTCTTGAGCTGGATCGCGGGCATGGGATTCCTTGGCAAGGCAATTATTCGTCCTGGCTTGATCAGAAGGAGAAGCGCCTCGCACAGGAGGAAAAGGAAAACGAAGCGAAGCGCCGTCAGCTGAAGAACGAGCTGGAATGGATTCAGGCTTCCCCGCGCGCGCGGCAAGCGAAGGGCAAGGCGCGCATCAACGCCTATGAGGCATTGGTCGCGGAAAGCGCCGAGCGTGAGAAGCGGGCCGGGCCGGCACAGATCACGATTCCCGTGGGACAACGGCTCGGCGACATTGTTGTCGAGACCGAGCATGTCAGCAAAGGCTTCGCGGATAAGCTCCTAATTGACGATTTGTCTTTCCGGCTGCCGCCAGGCGGCATTGTCGGCGTGATCGGGGCGAACGGCGCCGGCAAGACGACGCTTTTTCGCATGATCACCGGCGCCGAGAAGCCCGACGATGGCGATATGCGCCTCGGTGAAACGGTGCAAGTGGGTTATGTCGACCAAAGCCGCGACGATTTGGCCGGAGACAACTCGGTTTGGCAGGAGATCTCCGACGGCAAGGACACGATCGAGCTCGGCAAGCGTGAAGTGAACAGCCGCGCCTATGTATCGTGGTTCAATTTCAAGGGCGCGGATCAGCAAAAGCCGGTGGGCGTGCTGTCAGGCGGCGAACGCAATCGCGTGCATCTGGCGAAGGTGCTGAAATCAGGCGCCAATCTTCTTTTGCTGGATGAACCGACGAACGATCTGGATGTCGAGACCTTGCGTGCGCTGGAAGACGCCATTCTCGAATTTGCCGGCTGCGTTGTGGTGATCAGCCATGACCGCTGGTTTCTTGACCGCATCGCGACGCATATTCTGGCGTTCGAAGGCGACAGCCATGTCGAATGGTTCGAGGGGAACTATGCCGACTATGAGGCGGACCGGACGCGCCGGCTGGGCGATGCCGATAATCAGCCGCACCGCATTCGTTACAAGCCCTTGGTGCGCGCCTAAACCAAACGGCGGCCGTTTGGCCGGTCGCCGTTGGTTTTAATTCAGGAGCGACTTTGTGGTCCTGGATTCTAGATCGCGCTAGGACTCGCCGAACTCCGTCGCGCCGCGCGCGTTAAGCGCCTCGAGCTGTTCGATCAAACCGTCCATGCCATCCCGCGCGATGACCGATGAGAATTCGGACCGCTTGGTAGTCATCATACTGACGCCCTCGGCGGCCACGTCGATGATTCGATATTCGCCGTCACTTTCGCGAACCAGCCAATCGATCCGCAAAGGCGGGTCGGCGTTGCGCTTCACCTCGGTGCCGACGATCGTGTCTTTGTCGGTGCGCGCGGCAACGTTGCGAACCTCCACGCGCTCGTCGCGATAGACGCCGAGCTGGGACGTATAGACCTTGATGATGTGCTGCTCGAACACGGTCGAGAAGGCTTGTTTCTGAGCGTCGTTAGCCCTGCGCCAATAGCGGCCTACCACCAAGCGCGTGATCAAAGGGACATCGAAGTAGCTGAGCAAAATTTGCCGGAAGCCGGCTTCGCGGTCCGCCTTTTGATCGGTGGGAATACGCAAGACGGTGATAGCATCATCGACTAGGTTCCGGACGAAAGCCTCAGCCCCGTCGGGCGTCGCGCGGGCGGCCCCGATGCCACCTGTGATCTTGTGCGCGATCGTTAGGCCGATGGCGCCGAGAACTACGTGTCTGCGTGCGATGTAACCTTTGCTAAGCATGGCATGGGCTACCCAATTTTTTCTAGTAGTCAAACGGATCGGAAATGAACGGATCCTCGTCCTCCAGCGTCACGCCGTTGTTGATCAGATCCTCTCGCCTCTGCTGATAAAGGCTGCGAATTGTTGCGTAGAAGTCGACCGAGGTTCGTTCAATTTCATCCAATGTGTCGAGATTGCGCGACCGCAAATCGAGCGCTGTCGTCGCGAGAATCGACGGTCCAATATAATCCTTATCCGTATTCCACAAAACATAGGTCAGCGGATCGAAAAAGAAGTCACCGACGCGTCCGAACCCATCGCGAACAGTCGCCGGTCCAAATATCGGCAGAACCAAGTACGGGCCCGAATCGATTCCCCATACGGCTAATGTTTGACCAAAGTCCTCCTCGACCGGCTCCAATCCGAGATCGCTTGCGACATCGATCATACCGCCGACACCCAAGGTGGTGTTGATCGCCAGTCGGCCGAATGCAGTTGCGGCGCGCTCCGCGTCGCCTTGGAGCACAGCATTGGCGAAATTGACCGGTTCATCCGCATTGGTCAGGATGTTGTGAATCGCGTCGCGGAATTCAACCGGAAACAGCCAGACATAGGCCTGCGCCGCCGGCTTCAACAGGATCCGGTCGAGAAACAGGTTGATGTCGAATATTTCGCGGTTGATCGGCTCGAACGGGTCGTTGTTCGCTTCATATTCGGCGAGCGCAATTGGATCATCTTCCGGCGGCGTGGCGCAGGCCGCGAGCATGAGGGCCCCCGCGACCAAGGCGGCGCGCGCAAACGACACACCGCCAGCCAGGATTACGTCAACCGGCCTCCTGGGCGCTAAACGGCTGTCCGCCAGTCCCCAACGTGCTCCACGCGGTCGACGACCAATCAAGAAATCCGCTCCGTTTCCTTCACCCAATCCATTTTCGGCTGCCCGACCTGACAACCTACGCATCATTTTTGCGTGCACCAAATCAAAGAGCCCCGTCCAGACACGACTCACGCTGGCGGGACCAACGATTCCGACCCTATTCGACCCAACACGCGTCGCAAACCGACGTATTTTGGGTACCATATAGCCCCCCTCAACGCCAGAGCGCGCGTGGCCCGGAGATTTCGCGGGCATGCCAGTTGCAAATATGTCGCAGCTGTGGGTGGGTAAACACGCTGATTCGCCTTAATACAGGTTTGTTGCGCAGGTACGATTTGAAACGACTTAAGTCGCCAACATGGTGATTCGTTCCATCCGGCGACCGATTCGTGGCGCACTCAGTACGCCGCCAGCCGTTTCTACAATCTTAATTGAGATGTCCGCCGGACAATTATGGATACGGGGTGTCGCTTTTTTGATCGTCAGGGACTCTGCCGGACGGCAGAAGCAGAAAACGACTTGATTATATGAAATATAAAGATATGTTTATATACATAATTTTATAAAGAGAGTGGATGCCTTCGCTTGATCACCTATTGAATGCATTGCGCGCCGCAGGCGAATCGACCCGCCTGCGGCTGCTTGCATTGTGCGCCGAGGGCGAACTGACGGTGACCGAGCTGACTCAGATCTTGGGGCAAAGCCAGCCTCGGGTGTCACGGCATCTCAAGCTCATGTGCGAGGCGGGATTGCTGGAACGCTATCAAGAACGGACATGGGTTTTTTATCGCATCGCGCAGCCCTATACGGGCGGCCGCCTTGCCGGTACATTGGTTAGCCTACTACCGGATGACGACCCGACGCTGGCACTGGATCGTGAGCGATTGGAAGCGGTAAAGCGGAAGCGAGCCGACCGTGCCGCCGCCTATTTTCGGGAGAATGCCTCGCGGTGGGACGAAATCCGGGCGCTCTATGTATCGGAGCGTGAGGTGGAAGCCGCCCTGGAAGATTTGCTCGGGCCAACGCCGATCGGCGATTTGCTCGATATCGGCACCGGGACCGGGCGGATTTTGGAACGATTGGCGCCGCGTATCGAACGCGGCGTGGGGCTGGACCTGTCGCACGAGATGTTGGAACTGGCGCGGGTGCGGCTCAGTCAGCCGGAATTGCGGCACTGCCAAGTTCGGCACGGCGACATGTACAATTTGCCGTTTCCGAGCGGGACTTTTGATGTCGTGATTTTCCACATGGTGCTGCATTTCGCCGACAACCCCGCAGCGGCGATGACGGAGGCGGCCCGGGTTTTGAAGCCCGGCGGTCGCTTGCTGTTGGTGGATTTCGCGCCTCATGATCAAGAATTCTTGCGCGACGACAACGCGCACCGCCGCCTCGGATTCGCAGAGTCGGAGATTGCGACCTGGTGCGAGTCGGCGGGCTTGTCGCCGGGCGATCCCGTGCGCTTGCCGAGCGATCCCTTGACGGTCCTTGTTTGGCCAGCAACCGCGCCGAATGTCGAATCCATCGTCCATCGTCGGTCTGGCAAGGGAACCCAGTGATGATGACGCCGTATGATGGCGCCGGCGAGAATACCAGTCGGGGCGAGGGGCGCGCGTTCAACGTGTCTTTCGAGTTCTTTCCGCCCAAGACGCCGGCGATGGCGGATAGCCTTTGGCAAACCATCGACCGTTTGGCGCCGCTCGCCCCGAATTTCATCTCCGTCACGTACGGCGCCGGTGGTGGTACGCGCGAACGCACACATGCGGTCGTTGAGCGGATTTTGGCAGAAACCAAGTTGGAACCCGCGGCGCACTTGACCTGCGTTGGCGCAACCCGTGACGAAGTTGACGCGGTGGCAGCGCGCTATTGGCGGTCCGGCGTGCGCCACATTGTCGCACTGCGCGGCGATCCGCCGGACGGCGAGGCCGCTTTCGCGCCGCACCCGCACGGGTATGATGGGTCGGTGGCGCTGATCGCGGGGCTACGCCGGATCGGCTATTCCGAGGTGAGCGCGGGCGCTTATCCCGAGCCGCATCCCGACTCGCGTGGCGCGGATGCCGACCTCGATCAGCTCAAGCGAAAGGTCGATGCAGGCGCGACGCGTTTGATCACACAGTTTTTTTTCGACAATGACCTATTCCTGCGGCTGCGTGACCGCTTGGCCGATGCCGGAATTGCGGTGCCACTTGTTCCCGGCATCCTGCCAGTGACGAATTTTGCCCAAGTGGTGAAATTCAGCGCCTTATGCGGCGCGACGATTCCGCCGTGGATGAGCTGGCGCTTTGAAGGTCTTGACGATGAGCCAGCGACGCGCCGTTTGGTCGCGGCGGTCACGGCCGCCGAGCAATGTTTGAGCCTGGCTCGTGAGGGCATCGACTCATTTCATTTCTATACACTCAACCGCGCGGAACTGACCTACGCGATCTGCCACATGTTGGGCGTCCGCGCCGTCTCGCCTGCCGGAGCCGACGGAAATTAGCGATACAAGTATGAGTGATCTTCTGGACATTATTGGCCGGCATGTACTGCTTCTTGATGCCGCAATGGGCAGTCAAGTGCAGGCCATGGACTTGGACGTTGAAACGGATTTCGACGGCCAAGAAAACTGCACGGAGATACTCAATCGCACGCGTCCGGATCTGATACGAGGGATCCACGTCGCGAGTCTGGAGGCCGGTTCGGATGCGGTGCAGACCAACAGCTTTGGCGGCTCTCCCATTACGCTCGGGGAATTTGGCCTGGCCGACGAGGCCTTTGCCCTGAATAAGGCGTCCGCTGAGATCGCGCGCGATGCGGTGGCCGAATTCTCGGGCGATGGCCGTGCGCGTTTCGTGTTTGGGTCGATCGGCCCGGGGACACGCCTGCCGACACTTGGCCAAGTTGGTTACGATGCGCTGGAAGACGCGATCGCGATCCAATCCGCTGGCCTGATTGCGGGCGGGGTCGATGCCCTGATCATCGAAACCGTGCAGGACTTGCTGCAGGCCAAGGCGGCGATCAACGGGGCGCGCCGTGCCATGGCAGAGGCCGGCAAGGATTTGCCGATTGTCGCGCAGGTGACGGTGGAAAGCACCGGCACGCTTTTGGTCGGCGCGGACATCGCGGCGGCGGTGACCGTGTTGCGCGCGCTCAATGTTTCCGTTGTGGGCATTAACTGCGCGACCGGTCCTCAGGAAATGGCCGAGCACGTACACTGGATCTCGCAAAATTGGGGTGGTCCGATTTCGGTCAAGCCAAACGCCGGATTGCCGGAGTTGGTGA
>JANQOH010000374.1 GCA_028289725.1 Alphaproteobacteria bacterium | reverse complement strand
CCTCGCCCACATCGAGCTGAATGCGCTGGATCTGGCTTGGGATCTCATCGCGCGTTTTGCTGCGGACGCGCCCGACCGAGGATTCTTCGACGATTGGGTGACGGTCGCCGAAGAAGAAACGCTTCATTTCAGCCTACTCTGTGCCCGCCTAGCCGATTTTGGCGCGGCCTACGGTGATCACCCGGCGCATGACGGACTTTGGCAAGCGGCCGAAGCAACCGCAGACGACCTCCTCGCGCGTCTAGCGGTCGTGCCGATGGTGCTCGAAGCGCGCGGCCTGGATGTCACGCCGCAGATGATCGCGAACTTAGAGCGCGTCGGCGACCGCGAAAGCGCACGGATTCTCGAACGCATTTACACGGACGAAATCGGCCATGTGCGTATTGGCAATGATTGGTTCAACAAGATCTGCGCCGCGCGCGGGCTGCCGCCGGAGCCGACTTGGCAGTCGCTTGTCCGCGCGCGCTTCACCGGCGCCATCAAGCCACCGTTTAACGGCGAGGCCCGTCGAAGCGCGGGCATCGCGCCTAGTTGGTACGAAGGTTTAGCGGCGGCCGGTTAAGCCCCGGTTACTTCAGCGTGTGGAGGAACGCGATGATCGCCGCCCGGTCCTCCGGCTTCGACAAACCGCCAAATTGCTTGACCGACTTTGGCGCGACCGCGTCCACATCTTCCAGATAAAGGTCGAGGGTGGCGTCGTCCCAGGTTGCGCCCGACTCCCGGTGCCCCTTGGAATAGCGGAAGGACTCTTGCCAGCCCGCCGCTTGGTCAACAACGCCAAACAGGTTGGGACCGATCTTGTGCTCCGCATCCGCCTCGGCCGTGTGACAGACCTTGCAGCGGGCATCGAACACCTTCTGACCGGCCGCGACTATGTCGTCTTGGGCGATCGCCGAACCAGCGAGCACTCCTAATGCGCCGAGCGTACCTAAACCGAGCTTGGCTCCCTTGCGCCACATTGCGGCCTCCTTTGTCGAACTTCGAATTGGTCGTCAGCGTACCGCATGGCACCGCTTCAGCCACGATTTAGGTTAAACCCTTGCGCGTGGGCGCGTTGGCGGGCCGCTAGACCTTGTAGGCGTAGGTCTTGTTCGGATCGCGCTCGATGTCGGGGGGAAAGTTCTTTCGCTTGTCGGCGAAATAGGATTCGCGGTGATCGCCTTCCGCGGCGCGGCCATAGGTGATGTAGAGAATACGCCGACGCTCGTCGCTCAGGTTCGCGGCTGAACGATGCGGCGCGAAAGAGTCGAAAAAGATCGCGTCGCCCGGTTCCGTCGGCACCTTCTCGAAGGTGACGCCGTCCAGTTGCTGCTCGGTCAGCGGCTTCCACAGCTCACCGATCAGACCACGGCGATTGTGGCCCGGTGCGAGTTCGAGACACCCATTGGCTTCGGTCGCGGGGTCGATGCTGACCATCGCCGTCAGGTGCAATGCACCGTAATCCTGCCAACCGGCCTGCATATCCTGATGCGGCTCGAACCCCTGACCGCCCGGCATTTTGAAATTGACCTTCTCCTTATAGAGAACCGCCGGCTCACCGAATAAAGCGCTGGCACGCCCAAGCATGTCGGGGCCATGCATGAATTGGCTGAGGCCGGCATGAAATGCGTCGAAATACTCAATGCGCGATAGAACGCGGGTGCTTGGATCGGTCACGCTATCTTCGTAATAGGCCATGGTCTTGCCGGGCTCTTCCGGAAAGGCCTCAAGTTCGTCAACCCAACGACGCAATTCGGCCAGCCGGTCGCCACGCACCAAGCCGCGCACGACGACGAATCCGAGATCGCGAAATTGAGCAATCTCTTCGTCCGTCAGGTGGTCGGCGGCGGAAAGTGCTTCGGTCATGGTCAACTCATCTCCAAAATTACGGGTCGTCCGATGGGGCGGCAACGCCCAAAACCCGCAGAAACCCGCTCCTTAAGACAAGAACAATCGGGATTTCACGCCAATTTTAACAGCCGTGCATTGCGCGAAATCAGCGATTATCTGGTATCTTTCGGGAACCGTGGGGTGAATGCGCAAGATAAGCGCATGAGTGCCAAACGCAATGGAGGCGCATAGGAAATGAAGAATGCTTTTTCGCGGGTTGCGATTGGGTCTTTGGCCCTGGCAACCGTGGCCACGTCGGTCGAAGCCATGCCTTTGCAGTTCCGCGACACCGAACCGGCCGTTGGTGCGCGTCAATCGAATACCTATCACGGCCCCAATACGAGTGGCCGCGGCCGCAATCCCGCAGCGACCGAATCCGGGATTGCGTCCGACTCGGCCGCCGCGCCCGTGCCGACGAACGTTCCGGCCTGGAAGGTCGACCAGGAAGTCATGCAGGTGCGTGAAGGCACGACCGTCTTCACGCTGCGCATGGAGAACATCGCGCAGTATGACTCGATGGTGTTTTCCGACGGCAGCTCCCAAGCCGCGGGCATGTCGCACGGCGTCTACGCGGTCCATCCGGAAGGGTGGCCGGTTTATGAACCCGGCGAGGAAACGCTTTCGGCGAGCGGTCTCGAGCACTTGGCCGAGGACGGCAACGTCCGGCCGATGCAAGCCTATCTGGAAACCCACCCGGACGTTTTGGAATCCGGGATTTTCTACAAGCCTGTCGGTTGGGAGACCGATGGCGAGCTGTGGCCCGGCGACGTCTACGAAGTGAAGTTCAGCGCGGACCCTGGCGATAAACTGTCAATCGCCACCATGCTGATGCAGTCGAACGACCTGATCTACGGCCCGATCGACGGGCGTTTGGACTTGTTCGACGACAGCGGCCGGCCGATTAGCGGCGACATCACGGCTCGGTTTGAGTTGTACGATGCCGGGACCGAGGCGAACGAGGATCCCAAGTTCGGACCCAATGTCGGTCTTAACCAAAAGAGCCTGGACACCGGCCCCTCGGAGTCCGAGCCGGTTCGTCTGGTCGACGACGGCTTTGATTACCCGTCGGCGCCGGAGGTGCTTCGCATCACCATCCAGCCGACCGGATAACGCTCAAACAAGATTGGGAAAAGGCGGGCTGTTTTGGCCCGCCTTTTTTGCGTCTGCAGGCTACTCCGCCGCGCCGGCGTGTGGTTCCGGCGCCGCCGAGCCGAAGCGATCGAAGATACCGGTATAGGCTTTAGTTTCCGGGAACCGGTATGTCTTCGCCTTGCTCGTCGTCTTGCCGAGCTCAACCATCGCTTCGGCGAGTTTGACCGCGCAGACGACACCATCGAGGACCGGGATCCCGAGTTCTTGTTCGAGCTCGTTCGCGAACTCCGCAAACCCCGCGCAGCCGAGCAAAATCGCCTCCGCGTCGTCTTCCGCCATCGCCTTTCGCGCTTCGCCGCGCAGAGTCTCGAGCGCGGCCGGCGGATTGGCCTCAATGTCGAGCACATAAAGCGGCGTGGTGCGAATGTTCGCGACCTTATGGCTGAAACCATAGTTCGCGACCATTTCCTCGAGCATCGTCTTGATGCGCGGGATGACCGTGACGACCGAAAAACGTGCGGCCAACATCGAAGCCGTATAGAGCGAGGCTTCCGCGATGCCGAGCACCGGCTTGTGCGTTGCTTCGCGCGCGGCATGCAAACCGGGATCGCCGTAACACGCGATGATGTAAGCATCGAAGCCGTCGGCGTCGCCTTTCATGACTTCATCGATGACGCCTGGCGCGCAAAGCATTTCGTCGTAATAGGACTCGATCGACGCCGGGCCGAAGGTCGGGCTGACCGCGACGATCTCGGTGCCATCGCGCGCCACCGACCGTCCGGCCTCACCGATCGAGTCGGTCATCATTTGCGTTGTGTTGGGATTGATGATCTTGATTTTCACAGTTCACGTCCTCCCTAGCTTGCGGTGCGCGACCGCCTCTGCGCTTCCGTCGCGGAGACATCGACAGCGCCTGATGCGTTGATCACCACACCATAATCTTCCTTGGCTTGCGCTGTGGAGATGTAGCCGTCGCGAATGTCTTCCAGCACTTGATCCGGGTCGCGCTTCAGCGGGTCGCCATAGCCGCCGCCACACGGCCCAATCATGGTCACGCGATCCCCCGACCGCGCCGCCATGTTCGGCAGTTTCGATGGCAAGTTCAGAACCTCGCCCGAGTTGCGCTGATAGCGAAGTCCGGCGGTTTCCCCGTCCGAACCGCCGGCGAATCCCCAGGGCGCGTATTTGTGCCCCTCGCCTTCGACCGACGCGCCGCCGTCTTCGAGATATTCGACTTCACGGACAGACCCGATGCCGCCGCGCCATTGCCCCGGCGGGCAGGCATCGTCACGCAGTTCGTAGCGGTGCACGCGGAGCGGCAAATGCGACTCCAAATCCTCAATCGGATTGTTGCGCGTGTTGGCATAGAGCGTGTCGACCGCGTCCATGCCATCCTTACCGTGCCGTCCGCCGTAGCAGCCCTCATGGATTTCCATGTGCACCCAGTGGGTCTCGTCCCGGATGCCGCTGAAGGCGATGACATGCAGATTGCCGACACCGGCGCTGACTTGCGTCGGGACCGCTTGGGCGAGCGCTTTCATCAAGGTGTCGGCCGCCTGATTGCCCGAGCAGAAACGCGCAATGGTCGGCGCGGGAAAGATCGGGTTTACCAAGGTGCCGCTCGGCGCGACGATTTTGATCGGCCGCGTCAGCCCGCTGTTCTGCGGAATGTGGCCGTGGATTTCGGTATCGAGCAGGATCGAGCGGATGGTGAGCCACACCGCGCAATCGGTGGTGCCGACCAGCGGCATGTTGATCGGCCGGTCGGGAACCTGCGCGGCGGTACCGGTGAAATCGATGGTGATGTCACTGCCGGCGACGGTTGCGGTGACGGTGATCGGCAAGTCACGCCGCGCCGGATCGTCGCTGTCGAGATAGCCGTCTATGTAGGTCGTCGCGGTATAGGAGCCGTCCGGCAGCTTTTCGATCGCGCTTCGCATCATGCGCTCGGAATAATCCATCAGCGCCTCGGACGCCGCATCGACCATGTCCAAGCCGTATTGATCGATCAGCGCGGCGTAGCGTTCCGCGCCGATGCGGCACGCGGCGATCTGCGCTTCGATATCGCCGAGCACAAGATCGGACGCACGAATGTTGTCGCGCATCATCTCCCATAACGGCGTGTTCTTTTGGCCGCGGTCGAAAATCTTGAGCGCCTTGAACTGCAGGCCCTCGGCATAGGCGTCCATGGCATCGACGATCCCGCAACTGCCGGGACTCAGCGCGCCGACATCCAGGTGATGCGCGGTGGTTACGGAATGGCCGACCAAAGCGTCGCCGTGAAACACGGGCACGCAGAGCGCGATGTCCGGCCCGTGCGACGCGCCGTGATAGGCCGAATTATGGATGATCACGTCGCCCGGCTGAAAACTCTCGCCGTGCTCGTCGAAAATCTGCTGAATGCCCTGCACGTAGCCCGGGATCGGTCCGGACTGGAG
>JANQOH010000371.1 GCA_028289725.1 Alphaproteobacteria bacterium | reverse complement strand
CAGCCTCGATCACACGTTCACCGGCCGCCGCGTCCAAATGCCCGATCGCCGAGATCACGCCGTCCCGCACGCCAATATCCGCCCGGTAGCGCGGCACGCGCGTTCCGTCGAAAATCAGCCCATCCTTGATCACCACGTCGAACGGTTTCATGGCCGTGCGTCCTCTGCCGTCATTCTGGCGTGTTTTCCATTGGTATCCTATGTCGGCGCGGCGGGTCGTACCAGGTGCCCGCGGCACCGAATAACCCCTTTTTGGCCGGCTCTGCGTTACTGGAAGGGCGCCGCGACCGCGCCACGATGCCATATGGATCTAGGCTAGTGGTGGGCGCGGCCTATGTGTGGCTTGCCGGCGCGGCACGCCACGGCCCATCGATCGTGACGGAACTGGACTTTAACGATGCCGTATTTTCACTCTATTCGCCCCCATTCTTTCAGTCCTTTGAGATTTCTGCGGACAACGACGGCCATGGCGACCGTCATCAGCCTCAGCCTGATGATTATGGCCGAAACCGGCCTTGTCGCGGCCCAGGACGACGCCACGGCCCCGACCCGCGCTGTGACGCCCTTCGATGTGGAAAAGGCCAAATACAACGCCGATGTCGCGCAGGAGAAAAAACTCGTCGCGGAACTCACCGCTCTCATCGAACAGGCGGCGGCGATCGAAAAGCGTTTAACCGAGACGCCACCCGCCGCGCAGGATACGCGCACGCCGGCCGAAAAAGCGCGCGACGCGCAAATCCGTCGGCTGTCGAATGAAATCCGCGCAACCCTCGATGAGCGGTTCAAACTCGCGCTCGATGTCGTGCAACTTGAAACCGAAGCCAAAATTCTGCGCGACATTTTTGATGAAATCACCAACGGGACCACATCGATCTCGACCGGCCTGCGTTTTGCCGAGGTCACCATGCGGCAGCTGGCCAAAGGCGGTGTGATAAAACCCCGTCGCACGCGGTTCACGACCGTCTACCAACTCCGCAACGCTATCGCGAATGCGCGCCAAGCGCTCGGCACCGCTAGGGCGAAAGACAAAGCGCGCAAGGCCGGTCTCGACCAGAAACTCGAGCGCCTGGACATTCGGCTCGACGCGCTGCTTCATGCCGACGTTTCACAACCTGGCGGTGGCGCGGGCGACGTGAACCCCGATATTCTTGCTTGGCTAACGGCCCAACAAGAGATCGCCACGAAGAATCAAGAACTGAACGCTCTCCGCGACAGGCTCATGGCATATCATTGGTCTTCGATCAACGCGGCGGCGGGCAGCGGCCCGGCGCACCTCCAGAATGTGACGCTCAGCACCCCTCACATTGTCTACTACGATGCCGGTTGGCACAAAGATGGCGATGCGACGCAAGCAGCGGCGACTAATCAGCAAGAACTGCTGAATCAGATCTCCAAGCAGCAGCTCCTGATCGCCACCATCAAACAGTCCTGGATCGAACTGGCGGCACATCGTTTGCCCTTGGCGCGCGAAATGCACCGGCGCGCCAAGCTGCTCGAGACCATGGCGGAAGCCCACGCCGTCATCGAAAGAAACAGCATTATTTCTAATGCCATCGTCGACGGCGCGGTCAGCGTCGCCGGAGTTATGATTACCGGCGGTACGGCGACCCTCGGCGCCAAACTCGCCTCAATTCAAGATGACCTCACGACGAAGCACGCGACGTCTCTGGCATCGGTGTCGGATGACGCCGCGACGCGTTCGCTCCATCTGCTCGGTTATCCCGCGCACAAATCAAATCTCTTTCGCCTGCACACGGCGGCAAAAATGCCGAGGGAGGCCTTTGAAGAAGCGTACGTCATTGCGGCCGAACAAGCGGCGCGCCGGCAGGGTCGCAATGTCGCGGAAGCGACCGCCCAGGCGACCAAAGAAATCAAGTACATGCTTCAGCGCATTCCAGTCGATAAGCGTCTGCGCGAAGCTGCGGTCGCCCTCAACGAGCGTGTTCGGCTACGCCAGCAACTCTCCGATGGCGTGCGCCAAACGATTTGGGCGGGCAACGCCAGTACGGTTACTCAAAGCGCGTTGCCGCACGATGTGTTCAATACCACTGCGCCGTGGAAAGCGGTTGCCGGGGTCGTCGTTTCCGACGGCATCGGGCTGGCCGCACAAATCGCCATGAGTGGGGGCGCGCGCCCTGGAAATCTGAAAAGCGTCACCACTTGGGCCGCTCAGCAAACGAAGCTCCGAAAGTTCAACAGTCTGCTGTCGAATAACTTTTACACGATCGCGCCGACCGTGATCGGGACCGTCACGAAAGGTTTGGTCACGGCCGCGTACCAAGACTGGCTCAACGAAACGATCACGGCCTATTGGACCGAATACGCCCATATCGCGTTCCTTGGCCGGATTCTGAAAGAGCACCAGTCGATCGATCGCGGCATGCACGATCTGCTCGTGCAAGCACGCCTCGACTTGGCGACGTTGCAGGCCGCATACGTCGCGAGTCTCGCACCGCCCACATTCAAGATTAAGACCGATGGTTACTTGCCGGATCCGGAGGGCCAAGCCACGTTGATGCTAACCTTCTCCAACGGCCTCACCAAAGCGCCGACCGTCAAGGTTGGCGACCGAACGGTGACCATGACGCCGCATGGTATCCCCGCCGATCAACCGTACCTGACGCGCACCTTCTCGGGCACGCTCAATTTCACCGGCATGGAAGACGGAAATCACGTTTTAGACGTCACACTTGCGCCCGGGACCCAACCGCATGCGCCATTGGATAGCGACCCGACGACCGTCCCGACATATTACTCACCTGCCGTGGACAAATGGCGCAACGTCGAAGATGGGTCCGATCGGCGCCACAAAATCGTTATGAATCTCGAGGTGCATCGCACACTCGGCACGCTCGACGCCTTGCTCGGCCAAATGCGCGAACGCATCGCCGACTTTGAAGAACGCTATGGCTCCGGTCAGCGCGACTATGACGGCGGGTGGGGCGGCATGTCGAAGTCGCTCGAACAAGCCCATACGCGCATCGGCGCCCCGGTCAAAGGCGACCCCGACGGCATCGCTTGGATGCGGTTTAACGGTCTCGGTCTGAAGGGCGGCGCCGCGCACCGCTACTTCGACAGTCTGCGAGAATTTCGCGATGGCGAGATCGGCCAGCTCGCGTGGCAGATGAACAGACGCATGGACGATACGCACCGCGAATATCTAGCGTTCGTCGAAGAGCGGGTCGGCCGTTGGCTTGAAGCCGCGCAAGCCTTCCATACGCTCGGCGACGAATGGCTCGACACGCTCGCGACCTATACCAAAATCGGCGCCCTCCCCGACCCGGCTGAGATCGAACGTCTCGCCCGAGCGAACGAGCAAGCTCTCTTCGCCGTCGAAGCGGAAATGAAGGCCCATTTCCCGCCCGCTCTGCCGCGCTTCGAGGAGTGGAAAGCGCAGAAGGCGGGACAAGATTGATTCTAGACCTATATCGATCTGAATAGCCGATCCTTACGATAGGGGCACGGGGCAATTAGTGTGCTCATGATCGTCACGTTTGGAACTTGGCGGGAACGGACGGGTCGTGCCGTTTCTTAACACCGAGCACCAGTTCGATCGCACGCTCTAGCGTCCGCCAGAAGCCGATCGTTTCCAGAACCGGGTTCAACAAATTGGTGATCACGCAGTAATTGACGTTCTTGGCGCCGCCGTGGTGTTTGGCGTGGTGTTTTTGGGTTTGAAGAATCCGAAGCTTCTGCAAGCCGTTCACCAACCAGCCGCGTTTTCGTTTCGGCAAGTGGTTCCATTTGTGCACTTCGTTGGCGTTGACGCTGATCGCCACAAATAGGAACTGCTGCCAGCTCAAGGCGCCGAGCGCCGCACTTGCTGAAAGTGCGACCGCGCCGAGCGCCAACGGCACGCGCGCGCTTTCGAACCAACTGTTTTCGGTAAAGGCGGTCGGTTGATGGTGATGCAGAATATTGGGTTCGATCACATGCTTGCCGATCAGCGGCCATTCAGGACTTCCATAACTGTCCTCCAGCCAATGGACGAAGCCGGTTACGAAATCGGCGGCAAGGACAATTAGGACAATCTCCAGAACCAAACGCATTGTAACCTCCGAGGAAAATCGGGCGGGGGCCCGCGGGATCGGAGGCAAAATTCCAGGACGTCGATGGTCCCGCCACGGGGCAACGGTTACACTCCCCTAAGCTGAGCTTCGGACGACCAATCGAGCCCCCTATGTCGAGACCGCCCTACGAGCCTATGGACTTGAAGTCGCTGCGCTGCTTCGAGGAGATGGCGAAACACGAGAGCCTGACCCGCGCCAGCCTTGAGCTCGGCATCTCGGACGCTGCCGTATCGCAGCGCATCAAATCGCTAGAGAAGTTTCTCGGCGTGAAACTCTATGAGGCACGCGGCGGGACCGTGCGTCTCACCGAAGCGGGAGAGCGCACGCGCGATTTCGCCACACGTCTGTTCGAAGAATTGCAGGACTTCGAAGACGCGATCGGCGATGGCAAAGCGATCGGCAGCATCGTGCTCAGCGCCGATGCATCCGTCCTGCAATATCAGCTTCCGGCGATCGTCGATGAATTCAGCCAAGCGCACCCATACGCCAAGCTGCGGCTGCTCAATCGGATCTCAGGCGAGACGGTCGATCTCGTCCGGCGCAACGAAGTTGACTTGGGCATCATTCCGGAACGTGATTTGCCGTCCGGCGTTACCTTTCATCCCTGGCGCACCTTCAAGTCCTACATCATCGTGCCGCGCGGACATCCCCTCGCCCGCAAAGCGCCGCCGACGATTGACGGCATTCTCACCGAAGAAACGCTGTCGCGGTATCCACAGGTTGTCGGAGAGATCGAGAGCGACGAGCACAATCGGATTCGCGCGGGTCTTGAGCGTCTCGGCCTGCCGTACAACGTGGCGCTCGAGGTCGGCAACAACGAAACCGTCAAACACTATGTTGCGCACGGTTACGGCATCGCCGTGGTCTCCGGACTTAGTCTGACGCCGGAGGACGAAGCCGCGTTTCACATCGTCGAAATCCCGAAAGACTTTGACAGCGAGACGGTTTACGGCGTCGTCCTGCGTAAGGACAAATATGTCTCGGCGCCGCTCGCCGCCCTTCTCGGCCTTTTGAACGTAAAACACGGCAAGTCGCCGCCGCAATGACCTGCCGCGTCGGGCTTGGTATAACGGAGCCAGTCCAACCCGGACCACAACACCAGCAATCGGCAAAAAAACAAACGACGAGGGGGGAACGATATGGCGAGCCACGCAACGGGCGACGGCGGCATTCCGCCACGGGACGCAGGCAAACGCGGACTGACGCGCGTCATGACCTTGAGCGGCGCTTACGGCACGCGCAATTACACAGTCAAGGACCTGCGCGACCAAAAAGGCAAACGCGTCCTGTGCGAAACACTCCCCTTCTCGCCCGAAGAAGCGGCGGCGGCCGAGGAAGCCGGTATCGACACTATGAAGGCGCGCTTCGATCCGAGCCGCCCTGAGCTCACAGCCGCCGTGCGCGCCGCCGCCCCGAACACCTTTATGGCTTTCTCGGTGCCGCTCATCGCCCTTCT
>JANQOH010000368.1 GCA_028289725.1 Alphaproteobacteria bacterium | reverse complement strand
CCCCGGTAATCTTGTCCTCGATAAAGGCGCCTTCGTACTTGCCGCCATTGGCGTAAGTGATGGTGCCTTGGCCGCATGCACGGCCAAGGCACCATCACTTACGCCAATGGCGGCAAGTACGAAGGCGCCTTTATCGAGGACAAGATTACCGGTGACGGGATTTTCGTTTACCCGAACGGCGACCGCTATGAGGGCGATTTCGTCGACGGCGAACGCCACGGCGACGGCACTTTCTGGTTCAGCAACGGCAGCAAATATGAAGGCGCGTTCGAGAACGGCCAGATGCACGGCATGGGCAAGCTAACCTTCGCCAACGGCGCGGTATACGAAGGCGCTTTCATCGAAGGCCGGCGTGAGGGCGAAGGCGAGTTGCGATTCGCGAGCGGCGACCGCTATGTCGGAACCTTCGCGGACGGCGAAATGGATGGCCAGGGCCGGCTGGAATATGCCGAAGGTCATGTTTACGAAGGCGATTTCGTCAGCGGGCGGCGCGAAGGCGCGGGCGTCTTCAAAATGGCCAACGGCGATATTTACGAGGGCGCCTACGCGGACGGCAAACGCCATGGCACCGGCACCTATACCCAGGCGGACGGCGTGAAGTATGTCGGTGACTATGAGAACGGTAAGCGGCACGGCCAGGGCGCCATCCATTATCCCAATGGCGACCGGTTTGAAGGCACTTTCCAGCAAGACCAACAAGAGGGTCCCGGCCTGCTGCTCTATCAGGACGGAACGCGGGTCGAGGTCACTTATAAAGCGGGCAAGCCAGAGGGTAGTGCGGTTTGGATCTATCCCGACGGGCATCGGATCGAAGGCGAGTTCTGAGGCCGGCGTCAGTCGCCGATTCGGCGCCAATGGTCCCTCGGCCCGGCGGGCCTATATTTTATTGCCGTGATTGACCCCACGGGCGGCAGGACCGGTGCGCCCGTGGTTCGGCAGGGACCCTGGAAACGAGCGGGCTGGGTGGCCTGATGCATGGTGATGACATGACCGTGACCGCGGCGCCGATCTCGGACGCTGCGGACACCCAAAATGGCGAAGAATCGTCCGTCGACGAACAGCTTGCGGAAACACGTCGCCAGTTGGACGACGCGCACAAGGTCATGTGGTCCTTGTACAAGGAACTCGACGACAAAAACGCGGCACTGAAAACCTCAAACGAGGAATTGGACCAGTTCGCGTCGATTGCTGGGCACGACCTTCAAGAACCCTTGCGGAAGGTTATCTCGTTCGGGCGCATTCTGAGCCAGGAATATGGCGACACGCTGGACCAGACCGGGCGCGATTACATCGATCGCATGAACGGCGCCAGCGAGCGCATGTTGGAACTGCTCGGTGACCTACTACGCTATGCGCGCGTGACGAGTCAGGCAAAGCCATTCGAGACCACCGATTTGGGCGCGCTGGCACAAACCGTGGTGTCGGACCTGGGCGAGCAAATCCGGCGCGAAAAGGGCACCGTGAACATCGGTTCGTTGCCGATTATCGAAGCGGATCCCGTTCAAATTCGCCAACTGATCCAAAACTTGGTTTCCAACGCGCTCAAATTTCATCATTCCGCGCGGGCGCCGGTGGTTGATGTCACCGCTGACCTGCGCGAAGAAAACTTGGTCGCCTTGTCGATTGCGGACAACGGTATCGGCTTCAAGCCAAAATTCGCCGAGCGGATTTTCCAGCCATTTCGCAGACTCCACGGCAAAGGCCAATATGAGGGCACCGGCATGGGGCTCGCGATCGTCAGGAAAATCGCGCAGCGGCATGGCGGAGACGTGGAGGTCCACAGTGAGCCCGATCAGGGCAGTTGCTTCGTCATTCTTCTGCCGCGTCGGCGCGAATCGGAAGAATTCGGCCCCTCTCTTGCGGTGAAGGAAACTCATGCCCCCTGACCATTCGGGCGGCCCCACGGATTTGGCCGCGCTCAAAATCCTGTTGGTGGAGGACGATCCGGACGACGTCGTGTTGTTCGGCTCATTGCTCGGGCGCGTGGTGCCGATGAGCGATTTCGACCATGTCGACAATGTCACCGATGCGCGCGCCAAGTTGCACGGCGCCGGCTACGACCTGTGCTTTTTCGACTACAATTTGGGCGCCGACACGGGGTTGGAGTTGTTGCGCGCCATCCGCGAGGACGGCTTCGATCGACCGGTCATCATGTTGACCGGTCAGGGCGACGAAGCGATCGCCGTTGAAGCCATGAAGGCCGGTGCGACCGACTATATCGGCAAGGTTGGCCTGACACCGGAAATCTTGGACGCCGCGATCCGGCACGCGACGCGGCTTTATGGCGAGGCCCGGCGGCGGCGCAAGATTGAGCGGGCCTTGCGCGTGTCCGAAGCGCGGTATCGCGAATTGGTCAACCGCTTACCCGTGATCGTTTGCGAGTTGTCGGCCGAGGGCGAAACGCGCTTCGTCAATGATGCCGTGACCACGATCACCGGGTATCGACCCGATGAATTGGTCGGTCACAACTGGTGGGAGATTCTGGCGCCGGATATTGAGGCGGCCAACTTTTCCGAGGTGCGCGAGCGTTTGCGCGACGATGACTTGGCGGCGCACGAGATGGTGATGCGGCACCGCAATGGCCACGCGCTGACGATCGAATGGAATTCGACGACCGTGCGCAACGCCGACGGACGCAGCGGCAATGTCGTGTGCATCGGCATGGACGTCACCGAGCGCGTGCGGATGCGCGACGAATTGATGTGGATGGCGGTGCGCGACGAATTGACCGGTCTTAGCAATCGGCGCGGCTTTTTGACGCTGGCCGAGCAGCAGCTCAAGGGCGCGGCGCGTGAGAAGAAGTCCATGCTGGCGGTCTTCGTCGATCTCGATGGGTTGAAAGCCATCAACGATCAGCTCGGTCACGCGGAGGGCGATCAAGCGCTGAAAGACATGGCGTCCTTGATGCGCACGACATTCCGCGAATCGGACGTGGTCGGGCGCATCGGCGGTGACGAATTCGTCGCCCTGGTGACCGAGGGCTCGCCGTTCCGGTCCGATGGCGTCATCCAGCGTCTGCAAGCGGCGATGGTGACCTTTAACGGCGAGTCGGACCGCCCGTATCATCTGTCCGCGAGTATCGGTGTGGCGCGCTACGATCCCGACAGTCCGATTGCCATCGACAATTTGGTCAATCGCGCCGACACCATCATGTACGAGAATAAGCAGCGCCGGCAAAGGCGCGACGTGGTGCGCAAAACCAGCGCCGCCCCGGCGGACTGATCAAGCGACGAGTTGGTGTATGATCTTCCCGTCAGTGGATGGGAGGACATGCCATGAGTGCGAGCCAAGGCCTGAGAACCGAGCCGCGCCTGAAGACCAGTGCGATTGAATCCGAGGAATGGGCGCTCCGGGTCCGGCTCGCCGCCGCCTACCGAATTCTGGATTATTTGGGTTGGACTGAGACGATTTACGGTCACGTGACGCTGCGTGTGCCCGGCGACGACAATCATTTCCTGATCAATCCGTACGGTCTTCGCTATGACGAGGTGACGGCCTCGAATCTTGTCAAGGTCGACTTGGAAGGCCGGATCGTCGGCGCCAGCGATCATCCGGTGAACCCGGCGGGATTTGTCATCCATAGCGCTATCCACGGTGCCCGGCATGACGTGGGGTGCGTGATGCACATTCACACGATCGCTGGTATGGCCGTGGCGGCGCAAAAACATGGCTTGCTACCGATCAGCATGCCGGCCGCCGGTTTCTATGACCGTATTGCCTATCACGACTATGAAGGGCCGAGCATCGATCTCGACGAACGCCAACGGCTCGTCGCGTCGCTGGGCGACAAGAAGGTTCTCATTTTGCGCACCCACGGCTTGCTGACCTGCGGTGCGACACTGGAAGAAGCCTTTATTCTCATGTTCCGCTTGCAGCGCGCGTGTGAGATTCAAATCGCCGCGCAAGCGGGTGGCGCTCCATTGGTCGAACCGTCAAAAGCGGTGTGCGAACGCGCCGCTGCCATGACGGACGAGTTCCTCGGCGCCAATGACGGATTGCCGGTCGGTAAACTGGAATTCGATTCCTACATGCGCCTGATTGAGGCGCGCGACCCGTCGTTCCGCACGTAGCGGTGTGTGTCGGAGTGGCGTCAACGGATGGCTAAGGGCTCCGCGCTTCCCCTTCCACCACACTTTGCGAAATGAGAACCAGCGGCGCGGGCAACCCGCCAAGATAAAGCGCACGAACGATGGTGGCCGCGTCAGCGTCCGAAAACCCGCTTAATAGACCCGTGCCGCTGGGGATCGGCTCGCGGATAACGGGGGAAAAATGTACGCGCCCGGCGGATACCACCGCGAAGCGCCGGCCAACGTTGCGTGCCGTCATTTCGGCAAATAGCACGCGCCCGGTCTCATCGAACTTAAAGGCAATGAGTGGCCCGCCGTCGTCGCCGGACGTTAGCTTTTGATCGACGATATTGACGCCGGTGACGATTGGTCGGCTTTCGATCAGGAGAGGGCCATCGCGCGCCGGGACCAAACGGTGACCGTCGGGGATATGACCGCCGTCCGATGCCGCGGGCGCCAGTCTGTGCGTTTCGGCATGGACCAAGTGAAAGCCGACATAGCTAAATTGAATCAGCGCGGGCATGTCCTCCGTGCCGAGTGCTCCGGGATCGGACAAGAGCACGGCATAGTTCTCGGCTCCGACCCGCCGCGGTGTGTGAAATTGGCCATACGCTTCGAGAATATTGATGAGCGCATTTTGCACGTCGACCAATAGAGTTTCGCTGGGCGGTTGCGGCCCGCCATGATCGACGCCAAAGACGAGGACTTGATCGACGGGATGCGAGGTCTTCCAGGCCGCAATCGCGGTCGACCGAACCACGGACGTGGTGGCGGCGCTGACCGCGAGCAATCCCAAAAACACCCCAAGGATCAGCGCGAAGGGCCAGCGCCCGTTCGGTTCGCGGCGCTGCCAATCATAGGCGAGTAGCGCGATGCCGAGCGTTAAAACCGCCCACATGGCCAACGTGACGATGCCGGGAACATCCAGATTGTTGCGAAAATACAGCGGCAATCCGGAAAATACGGCGATGGCGAGCGCGAGGAGAACCAGAAGCAGCGCGAGCGGCCGTACATACTGGGCCGAGCGCACTCCGTCCGACGTCTCGGGGGCGATTGACTGCGCCGACCGGTCTTTGGCCATGCGGCGCGGCCGAACGAACCCGAGCCCCACGAGTAAGAGGCCAATGGTCAAGCTCACGACACCCAACGGCTGCGTGCCGCCAACCGATTGAATGATGCCGTTGGCCGCGATGATCGCGCCAGCGACAATCATCCAGGTAAAGTGATCCCGCAGACTGAAGCGCTCCATTAGCCAAATCTCCCCGCTCGAGCGTCTGGCTATCGCTCATCTCCCCCGCACGCAGGCTAACACGCAATGTGGGCCGACGCATGTCCGCCTTTTTCGGCATCGACTGTGGCGAATGGCTCGGCGGGGACCAACCCGGCTATACTGACGCCCATAACGTCGCGGAAGTGAGGGCCGGACATGCAAAAATTTGCGCCGATCACATTGCTGATCGCATGTTTGACGATGAGCGCGGTCGCACGGGCCGAGGTTTTGCCGTCCACGGCGCCGGAACAAGTTGGTTTCTCGAGCGACCGACTCGCGCGAATCACGGATCTGTTCTCGCGCGATATTGAGGCGGGTGCCATCCCCGGCGCGGTCATTCTCATCGCGCGCCACGGCAAGGTCGCCTATTTCGAAGCGCTCGGATATCGCGACCGCGCGGCCGGCGATCCGATGCGCCATGATTCGATCTTCCGCATTTATTCGATGACCAAACCCATCTTCTCGGTCGGCGCCATGTCCCTGATCGAAGAGGGACGGATGTATCTCGCCGAACCAACCGAGAAATATCTGCCCGCCTATGCCGATATGTCCGTCGGCATCGCCGCGGATGGGGCGACTAGCGGCATGAAACTCGTGCCGGCGGATCGGCCGATCAAGATCCATGATTTGTTGCGGCATACCTCAGGTCTGACCTACGCGTTCATCGGCAATGGACCGGTAAAAGACGCGTACAGAAACTCCGGATTGGCGGCGTTTGAGCTGAATTTGTCGATCGCTGAATATGCCAATCAGTTGGCGGACCTTCCGTTGCTTTGGCAGCCGGGCACCACCTGGGACTATGGCCGCTCGACCGATTTACTGGGAGCTGTGATGGATGTCGTGGCCGACGAACCGCTCGACCGTTTCTTGGCGGCGCGCATCTTCGAACCGCTCGGCATGGTCGATACCGGGTTTTGGGTGCCCGATGCAAAGCAGGGGCGCATCGCCGAGCCCCAGGCAGATCCGGAGACTGGCGCTGTTGATCAACTGATTGACGTCACGCGGCCGCCGAAGATGTTCGCCGGCGGGCATGGCCTTGTCTCAACCGTGATGGATTACGCTCGCTTCTGCCAAATGATGCTCAATGGCGGCACATTGGACGGTGCCCGTATTCTGAGCCGGAAAACTGTCGAGTTCATGACCGCTGATCACTTGGGCGATGCGATCGACAAGAACGGCACGGTCTATTTGCCTGGGCCGGGCTACGGCTTTGGCCTCGGTTTCGGGGTGCGCACGGCGGCCGGTGAATCGCCGTGGCTGGGATCGGTCGGCGAATATTATTGGGGCGGCTATGCCGGCACCTATTTCTGGGTCGATCCGGCGGAGCAGATGATCGTTGTCTACATGATGCAGAGCGTGAAAAACCGAAACCACTACCGAGCGCAGCTCCGCAACCTGGTGCTGCAAGCGATCGTCGATTGAGCTCTGCGCCGGGCGATGTAACCGGCGCGGCCGATTATTCTTCTGGCGGCGGCCCGGTCATGGCTTTGCGCCGTACGATCGCAATCACGATCAGCAAGACGCCGACGCCAAGACTTGCGAAGCCAATGGGCTGGGCACCGTTGACGGTCTGGATGATGCCGTTGATCGCTAGGATCACGCCGGCGACGATCATCCAAAAGAAATTGTTGCGCGGATTGAACAGCGACATGGCTTGGTCCCCCTGGGCCGGACACTTCGCGTCGGCCCTAATTCCCGCCACACGTCCGGCCATTACGGCGATCGGCCGGAAGTATGTCAATGCGGGACGGTCGAGGGCTTTCGCATGTCACATTAGGCGGGCCCAACCGAATATAGTTGCGCGCGATGAAAGCGAGGCACGGGATGCTCGGGCGTTCGGCAGGGCTTTTTCTAACGCTCCCAATGTTTTTCGCTGCGGCGAACGCTGGCGAACAATCGGTGCTGTTTGATGAGGGGCGCGGCTATCGCTATTGCGCGAGCATGTGCCTGCAGCTCGCCATGCAGGCTATGCGCCACGAGGATCGTGGGCACGTCGACCCGGCGCAATCGGTGACCGCCATGTGCACGGAAACCTGCCAACCGCAGGCTGAGCGTGAGGGACTTACCGGCGACGATCGCCTGTCGATCATGGCCGAGACTTTGGACGGTCTGCAAAAACCGCCATCGTGGGGCATACCTGGTGCCGAATGACGCGCTAGGTCGTTTTGGCGAGCTCCGCCCGGCCATAGACGTCGTCGTACCGCGTGATGTCGTCTTCGCCGACATAGTCGCCGACCTGGACTTCGACGATCCGCACCGGAATCTTGCCGGGATTTTCCAACCGATGTTTTGAGCCGATCGGGATATAGGTCGACTCGTTCGGCGGCACCTCGCGGGTCCAATCGTCGCAGGTCACGCGCGCGGTGCCTTCCAGCACCACCCAGTGTTCGCTGCGATGTACGTGCGATTGCAGGCTCAATTGCGCGCCCGGATTGACCACGATTTCCTTGATCTTGAACCGATCGCCCGCCATCAGAACGCGGAAGGAGCCCCACGGCCGCGTTTCCGCCAAGTGCCGCACCGCTTCCTCGCGGCCCGCATCGCGCAACTGTTCGATGACGGACTTGATCGCCGGCTCGTTGGTCATGTCGGCGACCAGCACCGCATCCGCGGTTTCGATGACGGCAATTTGGTCCAGACCGGCGCAGGCGATCAGACGCGAATCGCTGCGCATCATGGAATTTCGGCTGTCCGCCGCCACCACGTCGCCCAGGGCGATGTTGCCGGCTTCGTCTTGTTCCGAGACCTGCCAAAGCTTGAGCCACGAACCGACATCCGACCAGCCGGGGTCGATGGGGGCGACGGCAACGACGTTCGATTTCTCCATCACCGCCGTGTCGATCGGCGCTTTCGGGATCGCGGCATAGAGCGGGCGCGGAAAGCGGACCGCGCCCGCATCGGCGCCGCTTGCGGCATACGCTTCGCGTGCGGCATGCTCGATGTCCGGCGCATGGCGCGCGAGTTCCTCAAGAATTACCGACGCGCGGAACACGAACATGCCGCTGTTCCACAGCACGCCGCCCGCCCGGATCAGTTCCGCGGCGCGATCGGCATTTGGCTTTTCGATAAAGCGGTCAACTGCGTGCAGACCGTCAAAACCACTGAGAGGTGTGCTGACTTTGATGTAGCCATAGCCGGTTTCCGCGCGGTCCGGTGTGATGCCAAATGTGCAAATGCGGTCTTCGGCTTGCGCGGACAGCCGCACCGCGTCCGCCAGCATCGCGGTGTCACGCAAAACATGATCGGCCGGCGCGACGAACAAGGTCGGATCGCTGCCGTCCGCCGCGGCGTGCAACGCGGCAACCGCGATGGCTGCCGCTGTGTTTCGCCCTTCCGGCTCGAGCAAAATATTCTCGGTCAACGCGCCGTCGGTTTCCGCGAGCTGGTCGCGCACGGGCAAATAATGTGCTTCGGTCGTGACCGTGATAACCCGGCTTGCGTCACCGCAGACCAGGGCACGGCGCGCGGCTTGCTGCAGCAAGGATCCATCGCCCGCAAGGTTCATCAATTGCTTTGGATAAATCTCGCGGCTCAAAGGCCACAGCCGCGTGCCCAAGCCGCCCGCGAGCAAGACGGGAACGATATCGGTCATATACATGCGCCATACATGGTTTCGCGCATGGTAACGCCCCCTGCGTCCGGCGCCATGGGAATTTTGGCCAGGGGCAAACGGGGAATGCTTGTTTCTGAAACACGCGCGGTTCTAGACTTAGTCGACAAGGCAACGAGCCCGCGCCGGACGTGTCAGAAGCGTTCAAGATTAGGAGGCGCCGAACGATGACCCAGATCCGCTATATGTTTGTTTCGACGATCGCGTGCGTTTTGGCGGCGTGCGCGCCGCCGCCGCCCGCCTCTCAGGATGAGGCCAGCCGCTTCGGCGCCATGCAGCAGGCGGTCGACGCTTATTACGCGCGACGCGACGAATGCAAGGAACTGCATGGCTACGATCCCGAAAATCCGGGTGCGCTCGGCCCCCACGAACTTGCGCCGACGGAACGGGCTTGGGCAGCGTGCGCGTATGATGCGGTGCGCAGCACGTTGATGCTCGAGACCACGCAGCCGCGTCTCTACGAGGCGGCGATGGCGGAACACCGCACCATGACCGACCAGGTCGAGGCCGGTATGATGACCCGTGCCGAACGAGACGACCGGATGTTCGAACTGCGCAAAGAGATCCGCGAAAAGGAAATCGCGCGCGTGTCCAGCGACTCCCAGCTCGACCGAATCCCGGAAGCCGTGATCGAAATGATTCGCAATTCGTCCCTGGGGGCGACGCGTTTCTAGGGCGCCTTGACGGCGGCTTTCGCGCAGGCGGCAATGAGCAGGGCGGAAACATCTTGCTCGCCCATTTGTTCGGCCGCTTCCATTATCTGATCGCGGGCCGCGCGCCCGGTCGCGACCGTGGCGCCCGCTTGGTCGGCCATCTCGATCGCAAGGTTGAGGTCCTTTTGCGACAGGCGGATCGCGAAGCCGGGTTCGATGTCGCCCGACAGGACCTTCGACGGCCAATAGCTGGCTAAATATTGGTTCGTCGCCAGGCTGCCGGTCATGACAGGCAGAAACTTGTCGAGTTCAAGACCCATTTTGAGACCGAGCGCAACCGCCTCCGCGCTGAGTTGGCACGTCGACTGCGACAGGAAATTGTTGACCAGTTTGGTCCGAATGCCGGTACCGACAGCGCCGCAATGAATCACGGTGTCGCCCATCGCATCGAGCAAAGGACGCGCGCGATCCAACGCTGTGTCATCGCCGCCGACCATGAACAACAGTTCGCCGCTTTCGGCTTGCGCGGGGCCGCGGCCCACGGGCGCATCGATGAAGTCCAGATTTTTCGCTTTCGTGTTTCCGGCGATTTGGTCGATGGCTGCCGGTGCGATGGTGCTCATTTCCATCACCAGTGCGCCCGGCTGCAGGCTGTTCAAAGCACCATCTTCGCCGGTCAGACAGCCAAGAACGTCCGGCGTGTCCGGCAGGATCGTGATCAGCACATTCGCGCCGGCTGCCGCCTCAACCGCGGAATCGGCCGCGATGACGCCGCCTTCGACGGCGCGATTGAGTGCCTTGGCGTTTATGTCATAACCGGAGACTGAAAAACCCTTGCGCGCGAGGTTGCGCGCCATGCCGCCGCCCATATTGCCGAGGCCGACAAAACCGACGCGTGTAGGTGTGTTGGTCATGCCGCGCCTCACCCGCCGTAGCTGATCCGGTAGATCACGTCAGCTTGGTCGTCGGCAATCAGCAACGCGCCGTCGGGCATCACCAACACGTCTGATGGGCGGCCCCAAGCGCGTTGGCCTTGCAGCCAGCCTTCCGCGAAGGTCTCATACGACACGGCGCGGCCGTTCTCGTCGAGGCGGACCAGCGTGATGCGATAGCCGATTTTGCGGCTGCGGTTCCAAGAGCCGTGTTCGGCGATGAAAATTTGATGGCGATACTCCGCCGGGAACATGTCGCCCGTGTAAAACGCCATGCCGAGCGGCGCGACATGGGGGCCGAGCGCTTGAACCGGCGGCTCGAAGTCAGGGCATTCGCCGCGGTCGCCAAATTGCGGATCAGCGATCGATCCCGCGTGGCAAAAAGGGAAGCCGAAATGCAATCCGGCTTCGCGCGCGTGGTTCAATTCGCACGGTGGCAAATTGTCACCCAAATGGTCGCGTCCATTGTCGGTGAACCAGAGATTTCCGGTCTCGGGGTGAAAATCGAAGCCGACGGAATTGCGCACGCCATCGGCGAACACCTGGGCATCGGACCCGTCGGGATTCATGCTCAGTATCGTGGCGTAAGGGCTTTCGCGGACACAGACATTGCACGGTGCACCAACCGGCACATAAAGGCGGTCGTCCGGGCCGAAACCGAGATATTTCCAGCCGTGATGCTCGTCGTCCGGTAAGCGATCGGTAATCACGATGGGGTCGGGCGGACTGTCGAGTTGTGCCTCCACATTGTCGTAGCGCAGCAGGCGGCTCACGGCGCCGACATAGAGCGCGCCATCATGAAACGCGACGCCGCTCGGAAATTTCAGACCGGAATCCACCAAGCGTCCCTTGTCGGGGCGTCCATCACCGTCGCTGTCGATCACCGCGTAAACATTACCCGCGCCACGTGAACCGACGAACAATGTGCCTTGGTCGCCGAGCGCCATTTGACGCGCATTGTCGATGCCCTCGACATAGACCTCGATTTTGAATCCCTCGGGCAACGTGATCAGTTCGAGCGGCAAATCGCGCGCGGACGCGGCCCCGCTTGCCAGCAGAACGAAAGGCAATAGAAGCGACGGCAGCGAAAAGGTGGGGGTTCCCTTCATCGTTCGATCTCTTTTTGTTTTTGCGACTGGCGCACTCTACACTGATTGGCGTGGCAGGCGGAACGCGGCGCGGCGGTGTATAATGATGGCCGCGTTATGCAACGGATTGATGTAGGGCCCCCATGTCTAATTCCGAGATGCCCCAATTTGTGCAATCGACCCCGGTCCTCCGGTCGGGGGACTATCCGCGCTCGCGCGCCTTCTATACGGACAGTCTCGGCTTCGGCATTGATGAGGAGGGCGGCGATCCGCCACGGTTCGGCATTTTTCGGCGTGGCAAGAGCATCGTGTTCGTCAATGCGTGGAACGGCCCGCCGGGCGCACATCAAGGCGGCTGGGACGCTTATTTTCACGTCGACGGACTGGAGGCCTTGTTTGAAAGCTATCGTGCAGCTGACGTGCCGCTCACCCGGCCGATCGAAGAAACGGTTTACGGCATGCGCGAATTCGAAGTCACGGACCCCGACGGTAACATCCTGTGCTTCGGCGAAGACCTCCCGGCCGGTGAAGACACGTCCGGTTGACCCATTCAGACCCACCGCTGGTGCACGTGCCTAATCTGGGTCAATGACATCGTCGCGTAACGCGCGCTTTATGTGCGTCCGGTTGCGCCGAGGCTGAAAACACCCGGCGCGCGGATCGTCAAATAATGAACCACTGTATCCCGGTGTAGCGGGGCAATTGTATCGCCGCCTGTGAACCCGTGGCGGATACAGAAAGAGTCCAAAAATGAGCCGGACGTGCGAGGCGCGATTGGTCCTGGAAGGGCTCGGATCGACCACACATGGAGGCAGATATGTCGAAATTCGTGGGTTTGTTTGTTGCCGGGCTATTGGTTGCGGTCGGCGCGAATGGCGTGGTCGCGGCCGATGATGTGACCGGACTATGGACCGGTGAGGTTAACGGAATCACCGAAGGCGCCACCAAACTGAGTAGCGAAGCTGGTGTGCGCGGACAGAAACTCACCATCACCGAGCGGGAAGGCGTCTCGACCTTCGCACAACCCGTGGCGGTTCGGATCGACCAACAAGAAGGCAAACTCATCGCGGGTGAATGGTCGAGCGGACAAGCTGGATTTCCGTTCGTTTGCGCGATGACCGATGACGGGCAAATGCTCTGCGCCGACGAAACCGGCTATGTCAGCGGCGCGATTACCGGTGTCACGATGGATTTTTGTTACGCCCAGGCTGGCACGGGATCGAGCGACGGCGGCAAAGTTTCCGCCTGCGGTAAGCTCACCCGGCAATAAAGCACGTCAATTTAAACGAAAAGCGCGGGCACTCTGTGCCCGCGCTGCTTTAGGACGGTACGGAGGGTGGTTAGTTGCCGGCGACCAGGCCCGTGTAGGACAAGGCACCGCCGGCGCTTTCGACATAGCCGCGGCCCTGGAACGGCGCGGCGACGACAATCGGCCGTTCGGAGCTCGCGCCCGCGGCGGACGGACCGAACTGGGTGTAGGCAACGACGAGGCCTGGCACCGGTGCGCGGGTCACGTTCGCGGGGGCTTCGGCCACGTTGGTGGCCGACTGCGTGCCCGGCTTGGCGTAGACATCCGTGGCCGGCTGCGCGAGGGCGGCGCCGCTCAGGGTGCTGGCAACAACGGCAGCGGCGACGGCGAGGGTGATGGGGAGGCGGGATTTGGTGTTCATGATCGTTCTCTTTTGACTTTGCTGTTTCGGGGCAGGTGTGGGGCACCACCCGCTTGTTGAGAACGTTTATGCCGCAGCCGACGGTTCGCCGCAGCGACCTACCCCACAGGGGGTATGTGAACCTGTTCACACCCGCTGTGTTTTTTTGGCATTTCCGTCGGTTTTCGGGTCTTACATGTTCGGATAATTCGGACCGCCGCCGCCTTCCGGCACGACCCAGACAATGTTTTGGGTCGGATCTTTGATGTCACATGTTTTGCAATGGACGCAGTTCTGCGCGTTGATCTGCAGACGTGGGTTGGAGCCGTCGTCGTCGCGCAAAATCTCATAGACGCCGGCCGGGCAATAGCGCTGCTCCGGCGCATCATAGGTTTCGAGATTGATCGCAACCGGCACGGTGTCGTCCTTGAGCGTCAGGTGCGCCGGCTGGTCTTCCTCGTGATTGGTGCCCGAAAACGACACGTTGGTCAGCCGGTCGAATGTCAGCACACCGTCGGGCTTCGGATAATCGATCGGCTGGAAGTCCTTGGCCGGTTTGGTGGCATCGTGGTCGGTATGGCCGTGCCTTAGGGTCCAAGGCGCTTTGCCACGGAACAGAATCTGATCGATGCCGGTGAGCAATGTGCCGGCGAGTAGGCCCCATTTGAACGACGGCCGCACATTGCGCGCGGCGGACAGCTCTTCACGCACCCAAGACGCGTCGAAGGCGTCCTGATAAGTGGCCAGTTCCACGCCTTCGCCCGCACCGCCGCTCAAGGCCTCGAACGCCGCTTCGGCCGCCAGCATGCCGGATTTCATGGCCGTATGCGTGCCTTTGATCTTTGGCATGTTCAGCGTGCCGGCCTCGCAACCGATTAAAACGCCGCCGGGGAAAGTGAGCTTGGGCAGGCATTGCAGGCCGCCTTCGTTGATCGCGCGCGCGCCATAGGCGATGCGCCGCCCACCTTCGAGGAACGTGCGAACTTTCGGATGCGTCTTAAAGCGCTGAAACTCCTCATACGGGCTCAAAAACGGATTGGGATAATCGAGGCCGACGACAAAGCCGATCGACACCTGATTGTCGTCCAAATGATAGAGGAAAGAGCCGCCGTAGGTATTGGATTCGAGTGGCCAACCGGCGGTGTGCATGACCAGTCCCGGGCGATGCTTCTCCGGCTCAATCTCCCAAAGCTCCTTCAGGCCAATGCCGTAGGTCTGCGGTTCGACGCCGTCACGCAGGCCGTATGCTTCCATCAATTGTCCGCCCAAACTGCCGCGACAGCCTTCGGCAAAAAAAGTGAACTTGCCGTGCAGTTCGACGCCTTGTTGGTAATTCGGGCCTTGCTCTCCGGATTTGGTGATGCCCATATCGCCGGTCGCGACGCCTTTGACCGAGCCATCTTCGTGGCGCAGCACTTCGGCGGCGGCGAAGCCCGGATAGATCTCGACACCCATGGCTTCGGCCTGTTCGCCGAGCCAGCGGCAGAGATTGCCGAGGCTGATCACGTAATTGCCGTGGTTGCGCAGGCATCCGGGCAGCAGCGCATTCGGGAACCGGAAACCGCCGTTTTCCGACAAAAACAGGAAGCGTTCCTCGCTGACCTGGGTCGAGATTGGCGCGCCTTGGTCTTTCCAGTCCGGAATCAGCTCGTCGAGCGCCCGGGTTTCGAGCACCGCGCCGGATAGAATGTGGGCGCCAACTTCCGAGCCTTTTTCGATCACGCAGACGCCAAGCTCCACGTCGTTTTCGGCGCAGAGCTGCTTCAGGCGGATCGCCGCCGCCAGGCCCGACGGCCCCGCGCCCACGATCACGACGTCATACGCCATCGACTCCCGTTCCATCTCGCCTCCAGCCGGATTATTGTGTCGCGCTGCAGCATATACCAAGGCGCGGAGCGATGAGCGACCCTAAGCCGCGCCGGCGAACAATCCAGAACGATGTGGGGAGATCAACAGCATGACCGACAAGCTTGCCGTCAACGGCATCGACATCGCCTATCAAATCGATGGGCCCGACGATGCGCCGACCGTGGTGATGAGCAACAGCTTGGCGTCGGCCATGGGCATGTGGGACACCCAAGTGGCGGCCTTGGTGCCCGACTATCGCGTTCTGCGGTACGACACGCGCGGCCACGGCCAATCGAGCGCGCCCGGCGGCGCCTACACCATGGACATGCTGGTCGCCGACGTGATTGGCCTGATGGACGGCTTGGGCATCGAGAAAGCGGCCTATTGCGGCTTGTCGATGGGCGGCATGATCGGACAGCAATTGGGGCTTGAGCATGCCGACCGGTTCACCGGCCTAGTCCTGGCGGACACCATCAGCCGTTGGCCGGAGGGGGCCGGCACGCTGTGGTCCGGGCGCATTCGCGCGGCGCGGCAGCTTGGCATGAAAGGCGTCGTCGAAGGCACGCTGGAGCGCTGGTTCACCGAGGATTGCTTGGAAGCCCGGCCACCAGAAGTGCAAATGATCGAGAAAATGATCCTGAGCACCCCGGTGCCGGGCTTCACGGGATGCTGCGAAGCGATCAGTAAGATCAACTACACCGACAAGCTCGGCAATATCACGCTGCCGGTCTTGGTGATTGTCGGCGCCGATGATCCCGGGACGCCTGTCTCCGCTGCCGAGGTGATCCACCAGAACATTCCGGGATCCGAGCTTGTGATCATCGATCACGCGGCGCATCTGGCTAATGTCCAACAGCCAGAGGCATTCAATAAGGCGTTGCTCGATTTCTTGGACAAGCTTTAGGCACGGCAATTCAATAGTGTGACAATTAAATACGAGATTGGGGCTCTCTAATGGACGCGACGGAACTTTGCTACACGCCGGCGACCGACTTGGCGCGCATGATCCGCGAGAAGGAAGTATCGCCGGTCGAGGTCGCGGACGCTGTCTTAAACCGAATCGCGCGCGTGGAACCGAAACTGAATGCGTTCGCGACTTTGACTTACGATTTGGCGATGGCGGCCGCGCGCGAAGCGGAATCCGCGTTGACGCGCGGCGAGGACCTTGGTCCCCTGCACGGCGTGCCGGTGACCATCAAGGATTTGGTGGAGACTGCGGGCGTGCCAACCGAGCGCGGGTCGGTCGCGCTGAAGGGGACGGTGCCAAGCGTTGACGCGCCGGTGGTCACGCGGCTTCGCGATGCGGGCGCCGTGTCGCTTGGGAAAACCACCACGACGGAGTTTGGCTGGAAGGGCGTGAGCCACAGCCCGCTGACCGGCATCACGCACAATCCGTGGAAGCTTGGCTACAACGCCGGCGCGTCCTCGGCAGGCGCGGGCGTCGCGGCGGCGGCCGGCTACGGTCCG
>JANQOH010000355.1 GCA_028289725.1 Alphaproteobacteria bacterium | reverse complement strand
CCCCGGTCGTCATCGAACCGGTGCAACCAATTGCACCGCAGCGCCAGATTCTGCAGCCGCCAACCGGCGAAGCTGAGATTGCCGTGCTGTTTCGCGACCAAGGCGCACCTGCAGCGACCGTGGCCGCTTTGGAACCGCCGCCGGACGTCGCAGAGGCGTCAAGTGAATCGGCTACGCCGCAAGTTGCCGCCGTCGCGCTGCCGGCGACCGAACCGCCGCTCGTGATCGAGTCCTATTCAACGCGTGGCGCCGACGAATACGACATTGGCGATTTGATCCGCGAACTCGAAGCGACCGACGAGGCCTCGGCGAACAAGCTCGCGACGCCGGAGCCGGAGGGCGCGCAAACCGAGGACATGCCTTGGCTCTCCGAGACGCCCGAGCCGACAGCGTCAGCGCCAAGCGACCCGGCGCCGAGTCCGGAGGCTCCCGCAATCGCTCCGACACCCGAGCGCCGGGCCCCGGTGTTGCCGGTGACCACCGACGCCGACAACCCAAATTTGTCCTCGCCCTCCTCAACCGAAACACCGGTGATTGAGCCGGCCGTGCCTGAACCGGCTGCTGCACCATCGATTGAGCTGGACAATGCGGCGGCGGATACGCCGGCGGTTGTTGCGGCATTACCAGAGGTTCCGGAACGACCCGCGGCACCGCTACCGACGGAAACGCCGCCAGAACCGATCGTCGACATCGTGCCGATGTATCGCGAACCCGAATTTCAGGCGACACACGTCCCCGATGCGCTCCCGGCACCGGTCGAGGCTCTGCCAGCCCTTGTCGCAGCGCCGGAAGCCACCGCGGCCGCGCCGATCGAGGAAACGCCGGCTGAGACCGTGCCAAGTGATGTGCCAAGCGATGAAGCACGCCGCGAATCAGTCATTGATCTGGTGGCGCCGGCTGCCGGCCAGTCATCACCTGGCGCGGATCCAGATGAGCTCGGCAAAGGCTTCTCCTTCCGTACTTGGCTCGGCGAAGGCTGAATTGCCGCGTGGGCGATGCGCGCCCGCTTTCCCATTTTGTTATGCATGGTATAGGTTTTTGCGACGCCGGATTGGCGCCGGGTTAGATCGACGAGGACCGCAGAACCGATATGACCGCCCCGACACCGAAAATCGCCGAGTCCGCTTCGCCACTCCTTGCGGGACGAAAAGGTTTGGTTATGGGTGTCGCCAACGATCGGTCGCTTGCCTGGGGCATTGCGCGGGCGGCCGCCGCGCACGGGGCGGAGTTGGCGTTCACCTATCAGGGTGAAGCGCTTGCCAAACGCGTTCAGCCACTGGCGGAGTCCGTCGGCTCTTCAATGGTATTGCCCTGCGATGTCACCGACCCGACGAGTTTGGATGCGGTTTTCGGCGAACTTGACGAGCGATGGGATGGCTTGGATTTCGCGATTCACGCCATCGCTTATTCCGACAAGGAAGAGCTTAAGGGTCGGTATGTCGATACGTCGCGCGATAACTTTCTGAAATCGCTCGACATCTCTTGTTACTCGTTCACCGAGATTTGCCGGCGCGCGCGCCCGCTGATGCGTGATGGCGGCAGCCTGCTCACGCTCACTTATTCGGGCGCCGAACGTGTGATGCCGCATTACAACGTGATGGGCGTCGCCAAAGCCGCGCTCGAAGCGAGCGTTCGGTATTTGGCTGTCGACTTGGGCGGCGAAAACATTCGCGTGAATGCGATCTCAGCAGGGCCGATCAAGACTCTGGCGGCGAGCGGCATCGGCGACTTCCGCTACATTTTGAAGTGGAATGAGTATAACGCGCCGCTCAAGCGCAATGTGACCATCGACGATGTCGGCGGCGCAGCCTTGTTCCTGCTCAGCGAACTCGGCAGCGGCGTGACCGGCGAAGTGCTGCATGTCGATTCCGGGTACCACGTTGTCGGTATGAAGGCCGTCGACGCGCCTGACATCTCCGTCGTCTGATGCCCGGCAACAGCTTCGGCGAGGCGTTTCGTTTCACGACCTGGGGCGAGAGCCACGGACCCGGCATCGGTTGCGTGATCGACGGCGTGCCGCCGCGCTTGCCGTTGAGCGAAGCCGATATCCAGACATATCTCGACCGCCGCCGGCCGGGTCAGTCGAAATACACGACGCAGCGCAAGGAGCCTGATGCGGTGCGCATCGTCTCCGGCACTTTCGAGGGCCTGACCACCGGCACGCCGATCGCGCTGGCAATCGACAATGTCGACCAGCGGTCCAAGGACTATGGCGACATCAAGGACAAGTTTCGACCGGCGCACGCCGACTACACCTATTGGCGCAAGTACGGAATTCGCGATTATCGCGGCGGCGGCCGGTCGAGCGCACGCGAAACCGCCATGCGCGTTGCCGCCGGCGCGATCGCGCGCAAGGTCTTGGGCAATACCATCAGCATTCGTGGTGCCATGGTCCAGATGGGTCCGCACGCGATCGATCGCGAGAATTGGGACTGGGCGCAAATTGACGAGAACCCTTTCTGGTGTCCCGATGCCAGCGCGGCGGCGGCGTGGGCAGAGGAGTTGGAAGGTCTGCGCAAGGCAGGCAATTCGGTCGGCGCGGTGATCGAGGTGGTCGGGCAAGGCGTGCCGGCCGGACTGGGCGAGCCGGTCTACGGCAAGCTCGACAGCGATCTCGCGCGCGCGATGATGACCATAAACGCGGTCAAAGGCGTGGAGATCGGCGATGGCTTCGCGGCCGCCGCGGCGACGGGCCTCGACGCCGCCGACGAAATGCGCAAGGGCGACGGCCCCGATGCACCGGAGTTTCTCAGCAACCACGCCGGCGGCGTGCTTGGCGGCATCTCGAGCGGCCAAGACATTGTTGTGCGTTTCGCGGTCAAGCCAACCAGCTCGATTTTGGCGGAGCGCCGCACGATCGACATTCACGGCAACGAAACCGAGATCTCGACCAAGGGCCGGCACGATCCCTGCGTTGGAATCCGCGCCGTGCCGGTCGGCGAAGCCATGATGGCCTGCGTCCTCGCCGACCACCTCTTGCGCCACCGGGGACAAACCGGCTCCTAAACTCTAGGAGGCCCTTCAATGGCCGAAACTGAGACCAGGTTCGAGTTCACCAACAACAGCCACCAGAAGATTGCGCTCGCGCTGTTGATCTTGCGCGTTTCGCTTGGGGTGTTCTTGCTGTTGTGGGGGCTGGAGAAAATCATCATCCCGGACCGGACGGTTGGGATTTATGACAAGTTCTATGGCATTCCGATTGATGTCGCGATTGCGCCTATGCTTGGTGCGTTGCAGATCGCGCTTTCGATTGCCCTGCTCATTGGATTTCAAAGACGCTGGAGTTATGGCATCGCGACTTTGTTGCATGCCTATTCGGTGATCTCGTCGTGGCAAGCGCTGATAGACCCGTGGGGCTTGATTTACGGCGAAGTGAAGCACCTGTTTCTCGCGGGCGTACCGGTGCTGGCCGGTTTTGTGGTGCTCTACATGCTTCGTGAGATGGATATCTGGACCGTCGACGGTCGGCGCAATCGGAAAGCAGAAGCCGAGAGTTAGAACTTCTCCTGGCCAGTTTGGCGTCCCGCGTCCGGGAAATCTCTATAGAGCGCAAAAAAAAGCATTCTGCACGCGGCTGTTGACGGCATAATGGAGACTTTCCACCGGGTCCGACCGCGCCGAAACAACTTTGAACGCTTCGTCGAGTTGCGCCGCGCCATCGGTTTCTATGGTGACGTGGAACTCACGCAACGCCGGAGGCGCAAGACCAAGCTTGCGGCGCGCTAGACGCCATCCGGCGATCAACCCTTCATCGCAAAGGTGGTCCATATAGCGTTTGAGGTGATCGGCGAATTCCACGTCTGACACCCCAGGCCTCAAGTCGAACCAGCCGTGATACAGGTCCACACTGCCCTCCCTAAGTGGCGTCGCGCCGTTCGGCGGCAATCAGGAACTCGACATTGCCTTCGGGCCCGGTGATCGGGCTTTCTGTTACGCCGATCACATGCCACTCCGGCAACGCATCAAGCCAGGTCCGGACTTTGTCGCAAACCCGCGTGCGCAATTCCGGGTCACGCACCACACCGCCTTTGCCGACCTCGCCCTTTCCGGCTTCGAATTGCGGCTTGATCAGCGCGATCAGGCGCGCACGCGGTGACGCCAGAACCAACGGCGCGGGCAAAATCGTCAGGAGGCTGATGAAGCTTGCGTCGCAGACGATCAGGTCGATCGGTTCGGACACATGCTCGCGGCTGAGGTAACGCGCATTGGTCCGCTCGAGTACCACCACGCGTTCGTCGTTTCGCAGACGCCAATCGAGCTGACCATGGCCGACATCGACGGCATAGATCCGCGCCGCGCCGCGACTGAGTAAAACATCGGTGAAGCCACCCGTTGACGCGCCGATATCGAGACAAACAAGACCGGCGGGGTCGATTGCGTAGGCCTCGAGAGCGTGCGCCAGTTTGACGCCGCCGCGCGACACCCATGGATGATCGCGCCCGCGCACCTCCAACGGCGCATCCGCGCTTATCTGGTTTCCGGGCTTGTCGAGACGACGCTCACCACTGAAGACCTTGCCCGCGAGAATCAGTGCTTGCGCGCGGCTGCGGGTTTCGGCGAGCCCGCGCTCGACCAACAATGTATCGAGCCGGACCTTCGGCATCGCCCGGTCAGTTGCGCCGCGCGACCA
>JANQOH010000327.1 GCA_028289725.1 Alphaproteobacteria bacterium | reverse complement strand
ACAATTTCACCGGGATAGACGACCTCGTCGACCGTGTCGACGGCGGTTAAACCCTCGAATCTTACCGTGACCTCGCGGGCCCGCAGAGAAGATCCCTCTGCCGCTGGCCCAGCGGCCGCCGACTCGGCGCTACTCGTGCCCGCCTGCAATGCCCATCCTCCTCACGGCCAGACCCGCGCTTCCGCTTGGTTCTCGGCGGCCAATGCCTTGCTCCAACACTTCGGCTCGACGACACCCGCCTGCCGCGAACCGATCAAACGCTGGTCGATGGCTCCCCCTGGACAAGGCGCAGAGGTTAGTCGCCGCTTGAGGATCGGGCAAGCGATCAAAACCGCGTGGCTTCGCAACGGGCTTGATGCCTTGGCATACTGCGCTTTTGGTCGTCTCGGACTGTGATATTTGCGCCGCCGGGAAAAAGAGTTAGCATGCCCGAAATCGCCAATTAAGGCGGCGCGACAGGGGGATGGGCGTGAACAACTCTGGTCGCGGATGCTGCTCTTTGCACCACTGTTCACGAATTAGGGAAGAAGGGTCGTTCAATGAATAAAGTTATCGCTTCGGTGCTGTCGGGCGCGCTCGCGTTGGGTGTGACTGGCTGGCATGCCGCGCAGGCGGACGATCACGAAGTCGTGGTCGGGTTCGCCGCGTCTTACTCGGGCTGGATGGCGGCCTATAGTGGTCCGCCGACCAATGCGGCCATTATCGCCATCGAAGACATCAACGCGCGTGGCGGTCTGCTCGGCAAAACGATTACCTGGGTTCAGGCCGACGCCAAAACCGACCGTGTCGAAGGCGCCAAAGCCGGGCAGCAAGTGCTGAACGAAGGCGCGCAGATGCTCGCGGTCGATTGTGACTACGATTTCGGCGCGCCGGCGGCATTGGCCGCGAAGAATGCCAACAAGATCGCCATTTTCTTGTGCGCCGAAAGTGTGCTCGCCGGCATTCAAGGCGTCGGCACCAACGCGTTCTCCGCTTCGGTTCTCGCCGCCGTCCAGGGCGCGAGCCTGGCTGAGTGGGGCGCGAAAGAACGCGGTTGGAAAACCGCCTACATCCTGCTCGACACCACGATCGAATATAACAAAGGCATTTGCTACGGCTTCGATTGGATGTGGCGCGAGAAGCTTGGCCTCGAAGTTCTTGGGCACGATGTGTACCTGAACGGCGACGCATCGATTGCCGCGCAAATCACCCGCATCAAAAATCTTCCGGAACCGCCGGATGCGATTATGAGCTGCTCCTACATTCCGGGCGGCGCCTCGGCCCTGCGGCAAATCCGGGCGGCGGGCATCGAAAGCGCCTTGCTTGGCGGCAGCTCCATGAGCGGCACCTACTGGCTCGATTCGGTTCCGGGCCTCAGCGGCCATTTCGTGCCGGAGCAAGCGTCGATCTACGGCGACGATCCCCGGCCGGCGGTTGAAGAATTCAACGCCAAGTACGAAGAGAAGTTCGGAGAGCGTCCGAACAGCCAGTACACCTATCCGGGCTACTTGCTGATCGAGATGTGGGCCCGCGCGGTTGAGCGTGCCGGCACGTTCGAGACCGAAGCGGTTGTCGCCGAAATGGAGAAGTTCAGAGATGAGCCGTTCCTGATCGGCACGCGGACCTTCACGTCCGAGCTTCATCATCAGAACTACGCTCCGTACTTGATCGTCGAGACCACCGACGGCACGCCGGCGGTGGCTGGTGAGCACACGATCTCGGAGCCGGTTCCGATGGATGTGCTGTTCGGCAAGCGCTACGAATACATCGCACGCTAATCTGAACGATGTCTTAGGCGCTCCGCCTCGGCTTTGATGCCGGGGCGGAGCGTGTTTTGCGGGGGCAGCACTCATGACGCTTGACGGCCGCGTCGCCGCCGTCACCGGTGGCGCGCAGGGCATCGGGGCGGAAATTGCCAAGGCGCTGGCACGCGCCGGCGCCGCGGTCGCCGTGATCAACCGCTCCAATACCGAAACCGCCGCGGCCGTGGTTGCGGATATTGAGTCCGAGGGCGCTCGCGCCGCCGCTTTCCAAGCCGATTTGTCACAGGTTTCTGAGATCGACAGGGTCGTCGGAGACATCAAATCCACGCTCGGTCCGATTGATATTCTCGTCAACAATGCTGGGCTTTTTCAGCCGCGCCCCATCGAAGATGTCGACGAGAAGAACTGGGACGACCAGGTCGATACCAACCTCAAAGGCTGCTTCTTTCTCGCGCGCGCCGTCGTGCCTGAGATGAAACAGAAGCGCTGGGGCAAGATCATCAATGTCTCGTCGATCGCCGGCATTGGCGGCTTTCCGAATTCCGCCGCCTATTGCGCCTCTAAGGGCGGCCTCAACAATCTCACCAAATCGCTCTGCCTGGAGCTGGCGTCGTTCGGCATCAACGTGAACGCGATCGCGCCGGGCAACGTGGCGACGCCGCTGAATGTCGATTTGCGAAACGACGAAGCGTGGTCCGCCAAGGTTCGTGAACGGACGCCGACCGGCGAAGATTTTCTGCCCGCCGCCGATATGGCGGGCGCGGTGGTGTTCCTCGCGTCCGACGCGGCGCGCGCGGTGCACGGCGTTATCCTGCCGGTCGATAGCGGCTGGCGTGCCTGGTAGTTGGATCGAAAGGCCGGACCATGATGGATGGACAAGAGAGCGCGAAAGCGATCGACGGCGTACAATTGTCGATCCTCAACAATCGCCTCGAGGGCATCGCCCGGAAAATGGCGAACACGCTGCTGCGCACCGGCCGGTCGGGCGTGCTCAACATCGCGCGCGATTTCTCGTGCTGCATCATCACCGCAGATTCCCGTCTCCTGGCCACAGCGGAAAGCCTGCCGATCCATGTTTTGAGCGGCCCGGATCTGATGGCCAAGTCGATGCTCGAGTTCCATCCCAATCTGAAACGCGGCGACGCGTATCTGCACAATTCGCCGTATCACGGCTGCTCGCATCCGGCCGACCACACTTTGTTGGTGCCGGTCATCGACGACGACGGCAAGCACCGCTTTACTGTGCTGGCCAAAGCGCATCAGGCCGACTGCGGCAACTCGCAACCGACCACCTACATGGGCGCCGCGCGCGACGTGTATGAAGAAGGCGCGCTGATATTCCCGGCGGTGAAGGTCCAGGAGAATTTCGAGAATAACGGCGACGTCATCCGCATGTGTATGTACCGCATTCGCGTGCCGGAGCAGTGGTGGGGCGACTATCTGGCGATGGTCGGCGCGGCGCGCATCGGCGAACGTGAAATGCTGTCGCTGGCGGACGAAGTCGGCTGGGACACGCTCGACAATTTCACAGAGCAGTGGTTCGACTATTCGGAAAACCGCATGGTCAATGCCATCGCGAAGATCCCGAGCGGTCAGGTCACCTGGACCAGCCGGCACGATCCGGTGCCCGGCACGCCCGATGACGGCATCCCGATCACGGTAAAAGTCGATGTCGATTCCGAAAAGGCGCAAATCGCTGTCGATCTGTCAGACAATATGGACGCCTTGCCGTGCGGCCTGAACCTCTCCGAGGCCTGTGCGCGGACCGCGGCGATGATCGGTGTTTTTAATTCGATCGATCCGAGTGTGCCTAAGAATGCGGGTGCTTTCCGCCGGTTGAACGTCACGCTGCGTGAAAACGCCGTGTGCGGCATTCCGCGCCATCCAACAAGCTGTTCCGTTGCGACGACCAATGTGGCGGACAGAGTGGCGAACGCCGTTCAGGCGGCGATCGCTGAATTGGACGACGGCATCGGTATGGCGGAAGCGGGCGCAATCTTGCCGGCGTCTGTCGGTGTCGTGTCCGGTTACGATCCGTTGCATGACGAACGATATGTCAACCAGTTGTTCCTTGCGATGACGGGCGGCGCGGGCGCGCCGAAGGCCGACGCGTGGGTGACGCTCGGCCATGTCGGCAATGCCGGATTGTGCTATCAAGACAGTATCGAGCTCGATGAAATGCGGCACCCGCTGCATGTCCAACAACGCCGCTTTATCCAGAACTCCGAAGGCGCGGGCAAGCAAAAAGGCGGTCCCGGTATGCTCGTCGAATTCGGCCCGACGCGCGGCGAGATGGAAGTCGCCTTCGTGTCCGACGGGACCTACAACCCGGCGCGCGGCGTAAGGGGCGGCGGCGACGGCGGCGCGGCCTATCAAGGGATCCGCGATCGCGACGGGGCCCTGACACCAACCGAAAACTGCGCGGTCGTCACATTGCAAACCGGCGAAACCATCGTGTCGCATTGTTGCGGCGGCGGCGGTTATGGCGAACCGCGCGACCGCGATCCGGAGAAGGTGGCGCGCGATGTCGCCGAAGGTTGGATTAGCCGGGATCGTGCGTCGGAGGTTTATGGCG
>JANQOH010000307.1 GCA_028289725.1 Alphaproteobacteria bacterium | reverse complement strand
TCCATGACTTGAAGCAGGATATTGAACAGATCCGGGTGCGCTTTCTCGATCTCGTCGAGCAGCAACACCGCGTGCGGATGCTGGTCGATCGCATCGGTCAGCAAACCGCCTTGATCAAATCCAACATAGCCCGGCGGCGCACCAATCAGCCGCGACACCGTATGCCGTTCCATATATTCCGACATATCGAAGCGAATCAACTCAATGCCCATGATCAAGGCAAGCTGGCGCGCAACTTCCGTCTTACCGACGCCGGTGGGACCGGAAAACAGATAGTTGCCTATCGGTTTCTCAGGTTCGCGCAATCCGGCACGTGACAATTTGATGGCACTGGTCAGCGCTTCGATAGCCTGATCCTGCCCGAAAACCACAACTTTGAGGTTTTGTTCAAGTGACGACATCATCACCTTGTCGTCGCGGCTGACGCTCTTTGGCGGTATGCGCGCGATTTTTGCGACAACGGCTTCAATCTCTTCGGTGCCGATGGTCGACTTGCGCTCCTCGTCCGCGACCAAAGCTTGGGCGGCGCCAACTTCGTCGATCACGTCGATGGCCTTATCCGGCAATTTGCGATCGCCGATATACCGATCCGACAGCACGACGGCGGAGCGCAGTGCGTCGTCGGTGTACTCAACGCTGTGATACTCCTCGTAATACGGCTTTAGACCGTCCAGAATCTTCACGGCATCGTCGACTGACGGCTCGGTGACGTCGATCTTCTGGAACCGCCGCACCAACGCCCGGTCCTTCTCAAAATAGTTGCGGTATTCCTTATAGGTGGTGGAACCCATGCAGCGTAGAGAGCCGCTTTGCAAGGCCGGCTTGAGAAGGTTCGATGCATCCATAGCGCCACCCGAGGTCGCGCCGGCGCCGATCACTGTATGAATCTCGTCGACGAACAAAATTGCGCCGTCGACCCGCTCCAATTCCGCCAGAACCGCTTTGACACGCTCTTCAAAATCGCCGCGGTACCGCGTGCCGGCCAGCAACGCGCCCATATCGAGCGCGAAAATCGTCGCATCGCTCAGGACCTTCGGCACCTCACCGTCGACGATCCGCTTGGCCAAACCTTCGGCAATCGCGGTCTTGCCCACGCCGGGATCGCCGACAAACAGTGGGTTGTTCTTCGTGCGCCGGCACAGCACTTGGACGCAGCGCTCCACCTCATGCTCGCGGCCGATCAACGGGTCGATGCGGCCATCGCGCGCTTTGTCGTTCAGATTCACGCAATAGGCGTCCAGCGCCTCGTTGCCCTGCTTGACGGTTTTTTCGCCTTCTTCCTCTTCGCTCGCACCAGAGGGAGTGCGGCCTTCGGTCAAGCCAGGCGCCTTCGCGATCCCGTGGCTGATGTAGCTCACCGCGTCCAAACGCGTCATATCCTGTTCGTGCAGGAAGTAGACGGCGTGTGATTCACGCTCCGAGAAAATCGCGACGAGAACGTTCGCACCGGTCACCTCTTCGCGGCCGGACATTTGAACATGATGGACCGCGCGCTGAATGACACGCTGAAAGCTCGCCGTCGGCTTTGCGTCGGTCACATTCTGATCTACCGCAAGCCCGCCGAGTTCTTCATCCAGAAATTCCTCGAGCGAGCCGCGCAACTTATCAATGTCGAGATTGCACGCACGCAGGACGGCAACAGCGTCCTGATCTTCCGACAATGACAAAAGAAGATGCTCCAACGTCGCAAATTCATGCTGACGCGAATTCGCATGTGCCAATGCACGATGGAGTGTTTCTTCTAAAGTTTTAGATAGCATACTTATTAATCCTCGCGCCCCCGTGTTGCGCTTTATCTATCTCGTCCCGCTTGCCGAGTTAGTCTTTCTCCAAGGTACATTGTAGCGGATGCTGATTCTGGCGTGCGAAGTCCATCACCTGGGTCACCTTAGTTTCGGCCACTTCATATGAATACACGCCACAAATTCCAATTCCGCGCTGATGCACATGCAACATGATCCGGGTCGCCTCTTCACGAGATTTGTGGAAAAAGCGCTCCAAGCAATAAACCACGAACTCCATCGGCGTATAGTCGTCGTTGAGCATCAAGACCTTGTACATCGACGGTTTTTTCGTTTTGGGCTTGGTCCGTGTGGCGACGCCCGTACCAGGCTGACCACCGCCGCCCTCAACGCCGTCATCTTCCTCGCCCATCGAGGGTCGCCGATCGTCCATTGTCGGCCTTATCTCGATCATAGCAATTGATCCAACCGCTCAGCCTCGGGTCACTCAACCGGCCCCGGCCCGCCCATGCGGGGTCCAGGAACGACACCGTTCTATAATATCGAATCCGGCGCGCCGAATTAAAGACTTGACGGGATTCTTTCCGCTTTCGCGCCAAAATAGACGAAGGCCCGGGGCAATGCCCGCCCCGGGCCTTCCATAACAGATCGTTGCTGATGCGTGACTAGGCGGCTGTCTTAGACCACTTGTCCACGGTCGCCGTGAAACGTTCACTGATCGGCGTCAACGCCTTGGTCGCCGTCTGGACCGAAATCTCGGAAAGTTCCGTGCTCTCGGCCACCAACGTATCCACCGACTTGCGGACCTGCTGGGTTTGAAGATCGACAAGGGCCTTAACGTCCCGGCATTCGAGCGCTGCCTTGGACGCGGCCACGCCTTCCTCTACCGATGCGGTCATTAAGCCCATCCACTTGTCAGCAATGGCTTCGAAGCCTTCAGCCGCGATTTTCCCGCTGGCTACGAAAGCCTCGGCGTTGCCCTTGCCGATTTCGGTGAGATCATCCCAACCTTTGAACGCGTTCATGGCCCGCGTCGTCTGCTCCTGGTTGAAGGCGATCCATTTGTCGTAATTGCCCGACATTGCCTCGGTGCTCGCTGCGAAGAGGGATTGCAGGGTTTCTTGCCCTTTCGCAAAGAAATCTGCGCCGTTCGAAGCTTTCGCCGAACCGCTCGATTTGGATTTTGCCGTCGTTTTCGCCTCGGTCATGTGCTGATGCCTTCGCTGTCTGCGTGACTGACTCTGGATTTTTGGAACTCAAAATGCCGCGTGCCGCCAATTTGATAATTGTGCACTGCAGCAACGGCTTTGTAATTTAGGCGCTCAAACCCGCAAGTCAAGTGAATTTTGTGCGTCGCACAAAAATATATTGCATCGCCCGCACCGCCGAATTGGTTTGTTCACGTCATGAACGCAAATGGCGCAGTCCTAGGCAATTCCGGGATCGTTACGCGCGGTCAGGCCGTGGCGCCCGCCTTCTCGACGAAGTGTTGCGGAATCGAGACTCCGGCCTTTGTTACTGAAATTTCCAAGATATTCCGGCAACGAAATATCAACAAATATCGGCTTTCCTTTTGAAATCGTGACGAATCAACCTAGAAAGAGTCATGTAGGCGGGATGTTTTTCGTGTATGCTGTGCGGGAAAATTCAACATGACTAACCAAGGACGAGAAACGTGTGAGACTCGGCCAACTTTCTCAATTTCGAGAAAGAATGCGCCTTGTCGCCTCGTTCCGGCCCGCCGCCTTGCCCTTGCTCTTGGTGCCTTCGTCGCATTGGCCTTGGGCCTAAGCCAAACCTCCTGGGCGGGATACGCCGCCTACATCGTCGATCGTTATACGGGCGTCGTACTCCATCAAGAGAACGCGGATACGCTGAATTATCCCGCGTCGCTGACCAAGATGATGACGCTCTATCTGGTCTTCGAAGCCATCGACCAGGGCAAAGTGAATGCGAAGACGCCGATTATCGTTTCAAAACACGCGTCACGGCGGCCACCGTCTAAGCTCGGCCTCAAAGCCGGGCAAACCATTCCGCTCGGGGACGCAATTCGCGCCCTATCAACGAAATCAGCCAACGACGTGGCGACCGCGCTGGCGGAGTATTTCGCTGGTAGCGAAAAGGAATTCGCCGCGAAGATGACGGCGCGTGCCCGTGCGCTCGGCATGAACAGCACGACGTTCCGCAACGCATCCGGCCTACCGAACAAGAAACAACGCACGACCGCGCGGGATATTGGCACCTTGGCGCAGGCGCTTTATTCGCATTTCCCGCACCATATGCATTATTTCGGGAACAAATCGTTTGAGTATAAAGGCCGGCGGTATCGCAATACGAACCGTCTGCTCGGCGTTTACAAAGGTATGGACGGCATCAAGACCGGCTATATCCGCGCCTCGGGCTACAATTTGGCCGCCTCTGTCCGGCGTGACGAACATCACATTATCGCCATTGTCCTGGGCGGTAAGACGGCGAAACGTCGTGATCGGCAAATGAAACGGTTGCTTGATAAAGCGTTTGCTAACGTCGACCGCATTACGCATTTGCTGACAATCGTTGAGCGACCGAAATTCAAGCCTGATCCGTTTGTCGCGATGGCGCGGGACAATGCCGCCGGCGACGGAGGGTTGCTGGAAGACAGCCTAGGCGTCGCGGCGGCCGCCGTCGGCGAAGCATTGACCAATTATGTCGCCATCCCGTCGGCCGAGGCCCATCAAGAGATGGGCCGTGACTGGGCGATCCAAGTTGGCGCCTATTCCCGTGCGGACACGGCGGTACAGGCGCTGGAAGCCGCGGCTTTCGTCCTACCCGCTCTGCTCACGGAAACCCGGCGCCAGATTGATCCGGTCGTCGACCAACACGGCACGCTGTTTCGCGCCCGCCAGGTCGGTCTTACGGAAGGTGAAGCCCGACGCGCCTGCCAAGCGCTCGAAGAGCAGTGGCTCCCCTGTATGGTGACCGGCCCCGCGTCCTAGCCGCGTCGAATCCCCTCTCCTTCGTTCGTCTACAGCGCGGCCGCTCGAATGCGGTCCGCTGAAATTCGAATGAGGAGAAAGTCATGCCAATTCGGTACCCGGGACCAATTAGTGCCGCTTGTGCCCTCGCCGCATGTTTCTTGGCGCCGGTCGCCACCGCAACCGAGCCTTCATCGCAACCGGTTATGACAGCCCCGGTAGAGCTTGAATGGGTAACGCCGAATCGCATCCCGTTCGCCTATGTCTGGGGCGACGCCACACGATCGGCCCACGGCGAATTTGTTCGCTTTCCTGCCGGCTTCGTGTCGCCGGTCCATCACCATTCGCATGCGTATCACGGCGTGATTATCGAAGGCGTTCTGAGCAACCCGATGGGTCGCGACGAGACCGCCAAGCCGCTACCCGCCGGCTCCTACTATTATGTGCCAGCTGGTGCCATCCACACGACGCGCTGTGTGTCGGATCAAGACTGCCTGATCTATCTTCACCAGGACGGCCCGTTCGACTTCGTGCCTGCGGACCAATAGGTCGAAGCTTTAGCCCTGCCAGGCGACTGTGCCGGCGAGCCGCGCGCCACGCGAGTGCATGAAATAAAGGCCCATATGGTGCGTGAGATCCTGCGGGTGACTCGCCGTTTTTGGCAGAGCCAGATCATTTGCGACCGCACGCGGCAGATCGTAAGTCGAACAACCTTGTTCGTAGACCACGATATCGACCAGGCTCGGCATCAAGCCGTGATTGCGCGCCGAGAGAAAAGTAAGCACGAAGTCCATCACGCAGATATCGGTGCAAATCCCTACCACGAGCACCGTCTCGAGGTCGTGGGCATTGACCCAGTCGACGATCCGGTTCGCCCCAGTCTCAAGATCGATCGATCCGACAAACCCGTTGATGCAGTCTTTCCGGATCAAAGTCGCCTGCGTACAGGATTCGAGCCATGCGAGTTCCGGCACGAGATTTTCCTCGCCCGTCCCCGCCTCACAATGCGGCGGATAGGGTGGCTCGGCTTTGCCCGGCACATGGGTGTCCAAAAAGGCGGCGATCGGCATATCGCGTTCCGCGAAAGCGCGCGCGAGCGTGTCGGTCTCATCCACCATGCCCGCGACCTGCGCATTGGGCGTCGGCGGCGCCAGATTGCCGGCGCCGACCGTCGCGAAGCCATTGACCTCGTCGACAATCACCAAACCGACCTTTCCGTCGACCTGATACGCCTCGAGGGCCACAGGCAAATGCTCGCCCAGGTCGTTCAATATATTGGCGCTCGTGCGCTCTGTCGAAATCGCGCTCATGAAAACCTCCGCAAATCGTTACCCGCGAGATAGGCGGCGAAGGCGATGGCCGCAAGTGCGAAAATGCGCGCTACAGATCGTCGGGTGGCGCGACACCGCTCGCGTTGAGTTGCGCCGACAAGGCGGACTTCAGCCTCTCGAGGCCCACTTCATCCTTCGCTTCGCAGCGCGCGACCAAGACAGGCTGCGTGTTTGATGCACGGAGCAGCCACCAACCATCGTCGGTATTGACCCGAACGCCGTCTATATCGATGACGTTTGCATCGGCTTGTTTCAATCGATCCGCGACCTCGACCACCACGTCGAATTTACGCGTATCGTCGCAGGGAAACCGCAGCTCCGGCGTATTGATCCGTTGGGGCAAGGCATCGCGCAACGCCGCGGCCGATTGTCCGCTTCCGCCAATCACGTCGAGCAGGCGGACCGCGGCATAGAGACCGTCGTCAAACCCGAAATAGCGGTCCGCAAAGAAGATGTGGCCGCTCATCTCCCCAGCAAGTGGTGCACCGGTCTCCGCCATTTTGCTCTTGATCGGCGAATGGCCCGTCCGCCACATCAAGGGCTGGCCACCGCAATCGGCTACATAGTCGAACAGAACTTGGCTCGCCTTGACGTCCGCAATCACGGTGGCGCCGGGCTGATCGCGCAGAAGATCCGACGCCAGCAGGCACAATATTTGGTCGCCCCACAAGATGCGGCCCGTCCCGTCGACCGCGCCGAGCCGGTCGCCGTCCCCGTCGAACGCAACGCCAAGATCGCATGCGTGTTCTCGCACCGTCTCAATCAACAAGGCCAAATTTTCAGGCACGGTCGGATCAGGATGGTGATTGGGAAAGGTCCCATCGATGTCGGCGCACAACAGAATGTGTTCGCCGGGCATTTTTTCGGAGAGACGCCGCATGATGTCTCCGGCGGCGCCGTTGCCGGCATCCCAAGCAACCTTGAGCGGCCTTTTGCTGCGGTATGCATCTAATAGCGTGGTTACATAGTCGTCCGACACGTCGACATTTCGTGACGACCCGACACCGTCCGAAAATTCGCCGGCCGCGGCGATCCGTCCGAGCTCTTGAATGTCATCGCCATAGAACGCGCTGCCGGACAGCATCATCTTGAAGCCATTGTGGTCGGGCGGATTGTGCGATCCGGTGACCATAACCGCACCGTCCGTTGGCAGCGTCTTCCCAGCGAAGTACAGCATGGGTGTCGGACCAAGCCCGATCCGCGCAACATCCGCGCCGGATGCCTCGAGCCCGGCCACCAAAGCTTCCTCAAGCTTCGGCGAGGTTAGTCGCCCGTCGTAACCGACGCCGATCGAACAGCGGCCCACGCGCCGCGACACGATCGTCGCGAAAGCGCGTCCCACGGCACAGGCCTGATGTTCCGTCAGCGTGTCGCCAACCACGCCGCGAATGTCATAGGCCCTGAGTGTTCCGGGATGGAGTGCGGCCGGCTCAAACATCCGGCGTCCCCGAACGGGTTGGCCGGCCAACGCCGATATAAGTGATCCCCGCCGCCGTCATTTCGTCGGGCGGATAAACGTTACGCAGGTCTATCACGATTGGCGTGCGGAGCGCCGATTTGATGCGGTCGGGATCCAATGCGC
>JANQOH010000297.1 GCA_028289725.1 Alphaproteobacteria bacterium | reverse complement strand
GGCCATCCGCCATGGCGGTCTTTTCATCCATTGAGAACACGCGATGCGTCGACGCGATGAGCACCGTCCGATCGGGGCTGATGAAGCCGTTTTGTGCGGCGCGGCCGGCTTCGAGAAGCTCGCTCGCAACCATCAGGTCGATCTCGCCAGGTGTCGGATACAGCGCGAAGGCGCAGACGGTCTGTGCCGCATCTTGCGGCCAAATCTCGACATAATAGGTCGTTGCCCCGGTGCGCTGGGCAACGCCAGGGATGGAAGTGCTGTGCACCCGCCGTCCAGCCTTTGTCGCGGCGGCCACGAGCCAATTGGTGAGAACGCCGCCGCCTTCGCCGCCCATGGCGGCAATGAGCACCGTGGTCGGACGTCCGCTTGTCGGATCGCTCATGTCCTGACGGCTTCGCCGCGCCGCCCGCCCAGGAAACCGATAACCGCGCGACGGATGCCATCAAGCCAACGGTCCCAAGCGTTCGGGTTTTGCACGATCTCCGCGCGATAAAACGATGGACAAAGGACCGCGGCATGAGACACCTCGCCGCACAGGCCGCAGCCAACGCAGCCATTATTGACGTGGGCCACCGGATCAGTGCGGAGCGGATCCGGATTGGGCTTGATGGTCAGCGACGGGCAACCCGATAGCCGAATGCATGAGTGATCGCCGGTGCATACTTCGTCATCGACGCCATATCGGGTTCGAACGACGCGGTCGCCCTTTTTCAGCTTCGCCTGGATTTGCGGACGAATACGACGCTGTCGCGCAAGCTGGCATTCGCCGTCCGCAACGATGACCTTGAGCCCTTGCGCCTTGGTGGTCATGGCGTCGCGCAGACCCTTGACCATTTTGGCGACGTCATAGGTGTGAATGGTTTTGATCCACCGTACGCCGAGCCCGCGCAAGGCCTTTTGGATCGACATGCCCGAGGGCTCGCCGGTGCGGTCCGTTGTACTGGACGGGACGGATTGCCAACCCGTTGCCGAGGTATAGCCGTTCTTGAAGATCACAAGGACGCCGTCGTCGCGATTGAAAGCGTGACTGGCCACGCCGCTCGCGAGGCCGTTATGCCAAAACCCGCCATCGCCCATGATGCTGATCACGCGTTTGCCGAAGCTTGGCGCAACGCCGGTCGAACTGGCGAGACCGAGCCCATAGCCCATCACCGTGTTGCCGATATTGAACGGCGGCAGCGTCGAAAAGGTGTGGCAGCCAATGTCTGCGCTGACATGGGTGGGGCCCAGGTCTTTCTCGACGATCTTCATGGCGCTGAAGACGGGACGCTCGGGACAACCGGTGCAGAAACTCGGCGGGCGCGGCGGGACCGGCGCGCCGAGAAGCTCGGCGGCGCGCGCCTTGAGCGTGTCGATCGCCTCGATACGTTCGCGCGCGGGCGCCAGCGCGTTGCTACCCGGCATGCTGGTCGACAGGAACTTTTCCAAACCGCGCAGCATCACTTCGGCGGTGTATTCGCCCGCCATCGGCAGCACGTCCTTGCCGTGAACCTTGGTCTGGAGGTCGGCCTGGCGCAGGGCGACATTCACGGCTTGCTCTAGGTAGTCCGGATTGCCCTCTTCCACCATCAGCACCGCGCTCTTGCCGGCGCAGAAATTATTGATCTCGTCCGGCACCAGCGGGTAGGTCGCGTTCATGACGTAGATCGGGATGCGCGGGGCGCCGGAGTCGTCTATCAGTCCAAGACTGGCCAAAGCGCGCAGCACGGTGCTGGTCAAACCGCCTTGCGTGATGATGCCGATTTCTTCGACCGTGCCGGGGATCACCTCGTTCAGTTGGTTGTCGGCGATGAATCGGACGGCGGCCGGCAGGCGGCGCTCAATCTTTTGTTTTTCCTGCAAGTAGGTTGCGGGCGGCAGGCAAATTCGGTCGTAATCGAAATCGGGGTTTTCAAGGACCTGGCGCCGCGATATGGCCGGCGCGACATTGTCCTTGCATTCAAACTGTCCAAATACGTGGCAGGCGCGAATGCGCAATTCGAGCATGACCGGCAAATTGCTTGTCTCGGACAGTTCAAATCCTTTCTCAACCGTGCGGACGATCGTTCGCAGGTCCGGCCGCGGATCCAGAAGAAGGATCGACGATTTCATGGCGAAAGCGTGGCTGCGCTCCTGAATGATGCTGGCGCCTTCGCCGTAATCTTCGCCGATAATGATCATCGCGCCGCCCTTCACGCCCGCGGATGCGAGGTTGGATAAGGCGTCCGACGCAACGTTTGTCCCGACCGTCGATTTCCAGGTCACCGCGCCCCGCATCGGATAATTGATCGAGGCGCCGAGCATGGCGGCGGCCGCGGCCTCGTTCGTCGGGGTCTCCAAATGTACGCCGAGTTCGTCGAGCAGGTCGGAGGCATCGACCATGACGTCCAGCAGATGTGATACGGGCGAGCCCTGATAGCCGCCGATATAGCTGACCCCGGACTGGAGCAATGCCTTGGTGACGGCCAATATGCCTTCGCCTTGGAACTGTTCGCCGGCGCCAAGCCGGAGCTGGCCAACTTCCTTTTTGAATGATCGTTCCACGTTGCCTTCTTTCGCTCGAAAGATCGGTCGGGAGCATACGCCCCAGCCTTACCGGAAGCCAAGAGAAGCAGATCGGATGCGGCTTTGGTATAAGCCTCTTTCCGCATTGCCTGCGGTTCGTGCCAAGCGAAGGAACGCCGATTGTGATCGATTTGTATTTTTGGCCGACGCCCAATGGTTGGAAGGTCACCATCATGCTCGAGGAGCTCGAGCTCCCCTATCAGGTGGTCCCGGTTAATATCGCCAAGGGCGAGCAGTTCGCGCCCGAATTTCTCAAAATCAGCCCGAACAACAAAATGCCGGCCATCGTGGACCCCGATGGGCCTGACGGCGAGCCAATCTCGGTGTTCGAGTCCGGTGCGATCATGTTTTACCTGGCGGAGAAGACCGGTCGATTGATGCCGAAAAGCCCCCGAGGCCGCTATCAAGTGATGGAGTGGCTCATGTTCCAGATGGGTACGGTCGGCCCGATGATGGGCCAAGTCGCTCACTTCCGATCCTATGCGCCGGAGAAGATTGAGTATGCCGTCGACCGATACACCAATGAGGCTGGCCGGATTTACAACGTGATGGATCGGTGGCTCGCCGACCACGAATATCTCGCCGGCGAATACTCAATCGCGGACATCGCGACCTGGCCGTGGATACTCGGCAAACACCAGGGGCAGAATTTCGCGGATTTTCCGAATCTCAGCCGTTGGCGTGACGCCATAAAGGTTCGGCCCGCCGTCGTAAGGGGGCGCGATGTCATGAAGAAGAGCAGTACCGCTGGCCAGGCGCCCAAGACCCAAGAGCATTTCTCTAACCTATTTGGCAACAAACAATACGAAAAACGCTAGGCCAGCTGAAAAAGGCGGCCTCGCCGAACTGTAAGACACTGCGCCACGCGCGCGGCATTTTTTTGCATTCAAGTTGATCCGAACAGCAGCCCGAGACGTAGTTCTCGACAATGCCAACAAAGCTTTTTTGCCGGAAATGGTTTCGAGCCTGCGCGCTGGTTCTTGCGTCGGACATGTCGCACCGTCCGATGCAGGAGTCCGACAGGCTCGATTTTGTTACCGGGTAGCCTGTCGTACGTGAACGGCTCCTCGGACGCGGACGCCGGTGCTAACTCCCCCCCTGTGCCGGTGTCCGCGACTTTCTCCTCAATAATCCAATGGCGAGGTCCGCATTTGCAGACCTCGCCATTGTCTTCCTGCTTCCCGTAACTTTTTAGATGCTCAAATCGATCTGTCGCGTCCTGGCGTCGTCCGAACCGTCTTGGTCGTCGCGGTAGGCCGTTTGCGCTTGGCGCGTCTCAATCGGGTCGGGGCGCAAGTCGAGCAACATATGCTCGTGCGCCACCACTTGCGTGACAAACTCGCTCGACGGCTCAGCACACGCGGTCATTTTTCGGCGGTCGCCAATTTGACGACGATCGACGGCGCGGCCGTCATAGACGATGACGGTCGACCGCGAACGTTCCGCTGGCGCAATCCCGCGGCGGTCGGCGGTCTCAGCGTCCGCGCGATCGGTCGCGCGCCGGGTGCGATCGGTAATCTCGGTACGCGGCGCGAGGTCGCGCGAAGCCGAAGAGACCGGTTGCACTCGAACCGGATCCGCAGGTCGCCAAGGTCGATTGTTGCTCACTGAACCGTCGATCTTCATTGTGTCCACCGTTGCGCCAAAGTAACGCCGCACCAGCTTCCACCGCTTGTTTTTGGCCCAACCAAGGCAGTTCCTTCGGTCAGGCGCAATTTCATAAAATTTTATGCATCCTATCCCAAGACCGGGCGCGCGTTAATAGTGCGAACGGACTACCGGAGCGCTATTGTCGAGGCTCATCCCGCCAGCCGGACGCCCATGACCCAAGAGAATCCGCCCTATTTCGAGTACACGCACTATCCATTCGTTCGCCCGCCGGAAATGAGTGGGCAGCGCGAAACGCGACCTGTCGTGATCGTTGGTGCGGGCCCAGTGGGACTTACGGCGGCATTGTCGCTCGCGCATTTCGGCATCGAAACAATCGTCTTGGAAATCCGCGATTGCGTGAGCGACGGTAGCCGGGCGACCTGTATCTCGCGCCGCAGCCTTGAGATACTCGATCACGTGGGGCCAGGCCCCGCGATCACAGCGAAAGGCATATGGTGGTACAGCGGCAGCACCTTCTTCCGGGATAAGAAGGTGTTCAGCTTGGAGATGGCGCACAGCAACACCGACAAGCACCCGCCATTCCTCAATATGCAGCAATGCGTTTTCGAGCAGTTTCTCGTTGATGCCTGTTTGGCGAACGAGCGCATCGACTTGCGCTGGTTGTCGAAAGTGATCGATCTGACGCAACACGACGAGGCGGTCGCGCTGGAAGTCGAAACGCCCGAAGGGACTTACCCCTTGGAGGCGCAATATGTCGCCGCCGCTGATGGCGCGCACAGCGGCATTCGCCAAAAGCTCGGACTGCGGTTCGAAGGCACGTCCTACGAAGGACGATATTTGATCACCGACATCGAACTCGAGACCGACACGCCAGCCGAACGGCGCGTCTGGTTTGACCCGCCATCGAACCCGCGCTCGACCATCATCATGCATTGCCAGCCGGACAATATCTGGCGTTTCGATTGCCAATTGCGGCCCGAGGAGGACGAGCAGGCGGAACTTGATCCGGAACGGTTGATCCCGCGCGTCCAGCGTCATTTGGACGACATCGGTGAAACCGGTGCGTGGCAGCCGGTCTGGTCCAGCCTCTATAAGGCACATTGTTTGACCATCGAGTCCTATCGCCACAATCGCGTATGCTTCATCGGCGATGCCGCGCATCTCGTGCCGATTTTCGGCGTGCGCGGACTGAACTCGGGTGTCGAGGACGCATTCAATCTTGGTTGGAAACTGGCCTATGCCCTCCGCGGAATCGGCTCAGAAAAGTTGCTCGACAGTTTTGATACGGAACGCGTCGCGGCAACCCACGAGAACCACCGCCAAGCGACAAAGAGCACGTGGTTTATGACGCCGCCCGGCCAGGGTTTCACGCTGATGCGCGATGCGGTGCTTTCGCTCGCAATATCGCAGCCCTGGGTGCGCGGTTTGATCAATCCGCGGCAGGCCGCGCCGTTCGCTTATACGGACTCAGCCTTGAACGGCCGCGACCAGGCGGAGCCGACGGACGGCATGCTTCCGCTTGGCGGTGTGCTGCCCAATCCGATGGTGCGTCTCAAAGCAAATGGCGCGTGGACGGACGGTCACCTACTTGATGTCACGGGCGCCGGTTTTGTCGGCTTGGTAAAAGAGGGGGATCCCAGCGGCGCGGACGAAAATGTTGGGGCAATCGCGGACGAAGGTCTGCCGGTCCGTCGCGTGGCGTTAGTCTCAGATGAATCCGGAGCGTCCGATGGCACGGCAGTTTGTGATCCGACCGGCGCACTCGGAGAATTGCTCGGCGTGTCATCCGGCATATTGGTGCTGATCCGGCCCGACGATCACATATGTGCCCGCCTCGTTCGTCCCGATCTTTCGGCGTTGCGCAACGCCTTAGACACGGCGCTTGGGTAACACGCGTGGAGCAAACAGCATGAGCGGTAAATTGAACGAAGCCGACACGGAAACGCTCGAAGTGCTCTTCCGGATGCTTAGCCAAGCGATTGAAGAGGCGGGCGCCGATAAAGAGCGGCTCTACCTGGCGAAACTATCGATGGTGATGGCGAGCCATATCGGCGATGTCGATGTGGTGCGCGAGGCCACTACAGTCGCCCTCCAAGATCTGTGATCGACGGCGCGTGGCGAACGGCGCGATAGCCTCGGCTCTGGCACCCGGATCAAGTCTCCGTGCCATCCTCATCATGTTCGCGTCGACGATCGCGTTCTCGCTGCTGCATGCGTCCGTGCGTCACGTATCCGCCGACCTGCACCCGTTCGAGATCGCGTTTTTTCGCAATGCCTTTGGACTGTTGGTCATCCTGCCATGGTTTTTGCGCTATGGCGTCGGGCTCCTCGCCACGCAAAAACTAGGGCTTCACGTTGTGCGCGGCGGGCTGAACGCCGTGGCTATGCTTTGCTTTTTCTACGCACTGGCAATCACGCCCCTTTCGCAAGTCGCCGCCCTCTCCTTCACCGCACCGATCTTCGCGACCATCTTGGCCATTCTGCTTCTTGGCGAAGTGGTGCGCGCGCGCCGCTGGATCGCGATTGCCATTGGATTCGCGGGCACGTTCGTCGCCATCCGACCCGGCTTCGCGGAGGTCGGACTTGGCTCGATCCTAGTTCTCGTGCAAGCGGTCGCGTGGGCCGGGGCGCTGATTACCATCAAGGTTCTCAGCCGCACCGAGTCCAGCATTACCATCGCCACCTACATGGTGATCTTGATGATACCGCTCTCACTTGGTCCCGCGCTCATGTTTTGGCAGACCCCGACTTGGTCTCAGTTGGGGTGGCTGGCGCTGATCGGTGTTCTAGGAACCATCGGCCAACTGCTGATGACCCAATCACTCAAGGAAGGCGAAACGACGGTCGTCATGCCGATCGACTTCTTCAAACTGATTTGGGCGAGCGCGCTCGGCTTTTGGCTGTTTGCCGAAATTCCGGATCTTTACACCTGGATCGGCGGCATCATGATTTTCGCGTCGACAAGCTATATCGCCTACCGCGAGAGCAAGCTGAAGAAACTGCCTGCGCCCGAAAGCGTCGGACGACCGCCAGAATCCTGAGACGGTGACCCCCGGACAGGGCTAAACGCCCGGTCTCTCACGTCATATCCGAGCCGAAATCATGGTCCGCGGTCCCGGCCATTCTACTTTCCATTCAAGCCTGTTGGTCGTTAGCAGGCTGGGATTTGTCACGATCTTGGGCCAGCGAAGGTTTGGCCAAGGAGCGCACAGCGTGTCGCGAACGACGGATAATCGGCCAGTTGAAAACGTTTCGGCGCCGGACCGGTCTCAATCGGCTAAGTCGCCGGTTTCGCCGCTTTCCATCGCGGTGTTGATCCCGTGTCGCGATGAGGCGGTCGCCATCGAGCGCGTGGTGACGGATTTTGCCACGGCTTTGCCGACCGCCACCATCTACGTCTACGACAATGCTTCCACCGATATGACCGCCGCGATCGCGAGCGCTGCCGGTGCTGTGGTGCGCACCGAAAGCGCGCCGGGCAAAGGCAACGTCATCCGCCGGATGTTCGCCGATATCGAAGCCGATATTTATCTGTTGGTGGACGGCGATGACACCTATGACGCGAGTGCCGCGCCCGACTTGATTTCCCGATTGCTTGAAGGCCCCTTTGATATGGTCACTGCGGCGCGGATCACCGACGTTGAAGCCGCGTATCGGCCCGGCCACCGGTTCGGCAACCGCCTGCTGACCACGTTGGTCTCAAGCATGTTCGGCCAAAACGTCGCGGATATGCTGTCCGGCTATCGCGCCTTTTCACGCCGCTTCGTCAAATCCTTTCCGGCGCTCTCGCAAGGTTTTGAGACGGAGACGGAGCTAACCATTCATGCGCTCCAATTGCGGATGCCGGTCGGCGAAATTGAGGCACCGTACAAAGAGCGGCCGACGGGCTCGGAGAGCAAACTCAGCACCTATGCCGACGGCTTCCGGATCCTGTGGATGATCGTATTGCTGTTCAAGGAACTGCGGCCACTGGCATTTTTCGGGACCTGGTTTGCACTGTTGGCCGGCCTGTCCTTGGTGATGGCGTGGCCAGTATTCGTCGAGTTCTTCGAGACCGGACTGGTGCCGCGTTTGCCGACGGCGGTCGCCGCGACCGGCGCAATGCTGCTCGCATTTCTGGCAATGACGTGCGGCTTGATTCTGGATTCGGTCGCGCGCGGCCGCCAGGAGACGAAGCGGATGACCTACCTGTCGCTCGAGTCACCGCCGACGGCGGACAACGCGTTCAGGCGCCGGTAATTCTCTCGACTTCGGCGGCCGACATGCCGACCTGTTCGGCGGCATCAACAATCTGACGCCACGACTCATCATCGATCGGAATGCCGTCCGCGGATCGAGCGGCCCGCGCCTTGCGTTCCGGATCGCCGGGAACCATCACACTCTCAACGCCGGGTGCCGGAGGCGAGGCTTTTACGTGCGTCGTGATCGCGTCGATTTCGTCCGCAAAGAACTGCGCGTCGCCGACGGCTTCGGGATCGATAATTACGCTCAACATATTGTTGATGATCACCTGACCATTGGCATTTTCCGGTCTATGGCCGCCGCCATTAATCAAGGCACCCGCCAGGAGTTCGCACGCCAGGGCCAAGCCGTATCCCTTGTGGTTGCCGAAAGAGAGCAGCGCGCCGCGCGGGTCTTGG
>JANQOH010000293.1 GCA_028289725.1 Alphaproteobacteria bacterium | reverse complement strand
AGGAGAGGGCCATGGTCACCACGACTCCCGATTTTGAGAAGCACACCGGCTTGCCGCCATTGGCGTCGCGCTATGTTTGCCCGGACGACCTCGAATGGTCGCCGACGCGCTTTCCGGGCATCGATGTCAAAGTGCTCATGCGCGATGATGATCGCGGATTGATGACCGCGCTTTTCCGCTGGGCGCCGGGCTCCTTTCTGCCAGATCATGTGCATGAGGACATCGAACAAACCTACGTTCTCGAAGGCAGTTTCGAGGATGAGGACGGTGTGGCGAAAGCCGGCGATTTCGTTTGGCGCCCGCCCGGAAGCCGCCATGACGCCCGTTCGCGCAACGGCGCCGTCACGCTCTCATTGTTTTTGCGTCCGAACCGATTTATTGGCGACGAGGCCTCCGGCGGCACAGCCTAACACTCGCTGCGAATATCTCTAATCTATTGAAATTAAATATTAATACTCGGATGTGAACCATTTCCGCAGGGCTGGTGACTTAGGTCCGCCCAACCGGTGAACATCTTCCGATTCGCCGGTGAACCCGCTCATATCGCCCAGTACGCCGACATGAGACCTTCACGGTCATGAATTGCCGCGAGGCAGCACTTACCGCGAGGACGCCATGTCGATGCACTATGACTACACTTACGAAGCCGTGTTAGCCGCTTCGGAGAAAGTCAGTTGGCGTGTCGAAGACATCATTGGGGGTGAAAAACGGCTCGATTTCACGAAACCGTTTCTGCCGGAAGCGCTTGCGCAGGTTGGTCCCTTGACGTTCCTGTCGGACGATGAGCGGCTGGTGGTCAATCACATCCGCGGGCACAACTACCTGTATCTATTCGGTCTGGTCGAAGAGTTCATTTTGCCGTTCGTACTCGACTACGCGCGTCCGCATCTCGCGGAAGGCGGCTGCCGTGCGCGGGCCTATCTGAAGTTCGCCCGCGAGGAAGCGAAGCACATCCACCTGTTCAAAAGGTTCCGGCAAGAGTTCGAAGACGGCTTCGGCGCGCCATGCAAGGTGATTGGTTCACCAACTGAAATCGCTAGCCGGGTTTTGGCGCACCATCCCTTGGCGGTGGCACTTGCCATTCTGCACATCGGCTGGATGACGCAGCGCCACTACGTCGACAGCGTCCGCGACAATCAAAGGTTGGACGCCCAGTTCTCCAGCCTGCTCAAACACCATTGGCTCGAAGAAGCGCAGCACTCAAAGCTCGACATGTTGATGATCGAGTCTCTGGCCTCAGCGTGCGACGAAACGCAGATAGAGCGCGCGATCGAGGAATATATTCTGATCGTCAGCCTGCTTTGCGAGGGCCTTCGCCAACAGACGTTTCTCGATCTCGAGACGTTTCGCGACGTAACGGGCCGTCAGCTCGACGATGCCGAAACATCTGCCTACATCGCAATTCAATCCCAAGCCAAACGTTGGACCTTTTTGGGATCGGGCATGACGCACAAGAACTTCCTGTCGACGGTTGGGTCGCTCCGGCCCGAGGCACGGAAGCGTATCGAACAGGTCTCGCCTAAATTCTGTTGAGCGCGTGACTTCGGCCGGAGTCGGTCCTGACTGCCGCCAGCCGCCCGGCGGGGCCGCGGGCAGAATGCGACTGACTTCGTTCGATCGAGGCCCCGCGGTTCACGCCGCGGGGCTTTTCGTTACGATACGATGAACTCAAGCAAGGAGGCGCCTTGGGTGGCACAGCGCGATCAAATCAAAGACTGGCGGACATACTATGAGAAAACCGGCGCCCGCCCGCCACGCGAAACTCTGATTTTTGCCTTGGACCGGTTCGACCAGGAGGGGCGTGACCCGGCATCGTTGGCGGCGGTCGATTTGGGCAGTGGCAGCGGCCGCGACACGGTCGAAATACTGCGCCGAGGTTGGTCTGTCTTGGCGATCGATGCGGAGTTGGCCGCTATCGAAGCGCTCAAGGCACGGCCAGACCTGCCGCCCGACGCACGGCTCTCGACCATGGTTCATCGTTTCGAGACCGCCAAGTGGCCTGCGGTCGATCTCGTCAATTCGAGCTTCGCGCTGCCGCTGTGCCCACCAGACACGTTCCCAGAAATGTGGCGACGCATTCAGGACTCGCTCCATCCCGGCGGCCGCGTCTCCTGCCAGCTCTATGGCGATCGGGACAGCTGGGCCGGCGATCCGACGATTACATTTCTGGATCGCGGCACCTTGGACGCGATGCTCAAGGATCTAGCGGTCGAGCACTTTCGCGAGGAAGAGGACGACTCCGTCACGCCGCGCGGCACGCCGAAGCATTGGCACATCTATCACCTTGTCGCCCGAAAGCCGTCATGAATTCATTGCGCGTCGGCCAAAAACGGCGAGGCCGGCTCTAGTCCTTCCCAGCCAGCGCAATTTCCATACTCACGCCGCGCGCGACGCGGAATCCGTAATTGCTGACACGGTAATGCTTGAGATCCCAATCGCGATAAGTCGCGCTGGTGATACGCGGATAGCTGAACCACGAGCCGCCACGCAGAACCTTTTTGGGACAATGGCCGGCATGCTGCCAAGTGTCGCCACTGGTCCAAACGCTGCCGTCAACGGGGGCACCGTGATAGTCGTCGTGCCAGCAGTCCGCCACCCATTCCCAGGCATTTCCCAAAACGTCGAACACGCCGATGGCATTGCCAACGTAGGACCCGACGGGCGCCGTAAAGGTATGACCGTCGCGGCAACCGTGCACGGGCCAGTCCGGCGCGAACTCCGCATAGGTTCGGTCAGCGATATTGGCGTGGCTGCAAGGATTTTCCGGCAGCGCAAACGCGTGCGCGATATACTCCCACTCGGCCTCGGAAAGCAGACGATAGGTAAAGCCCGTCTCCTGTGAAAGCCACTCCATATAACCGACCGCATCGTCCCAACTGACACACACGACCGGATCACGGTCCGTCTGAACAAAGCCGGGACTACGCCAATCGACCTCCGCTTCCCAATGAATGCCTTGAACCGTGATGCCAAGACAGGGACCCGGCTGCCGCTCGGTGGCCTGGACATAGCGGGCAAATTCGCCGCGCGTCACTTCGTAGCGTCCGACCGCAAATGTGTAGTCGATCGTCACTTCGTGGCGAGGAGTCTCGCTCCTGTTTACCCCCACTTCGTCCGCGTCCACACCCATTTGGAAAACGCCGGGCGGAATGAGCACCAATTCCGGGCAATGATCGCAGTCCCGAAAAGCGTCGTAAGCGGAGCGCCCTAGGAGATCATCGGCGTGCGTCGGCCCGCCCATCCAGATGGGTGCAAGCGCAATCGTCGTCACGATCGAGAGGCGCATGGCTCGACATCTCCCAAGCCGGCTACGATCGAATGTGGCTGGGTCCTCGTAATGTGTCACCGGCCGGTCTTGTCGCGCGTGCATCGTCAGGTCATTTGTCCGCACTGGCGCCGCTGCCATATACAACGGGCCGGACATCCTCGCCCACGGGCCCTTCGGCGTTGGGCGGCGTCGGCCGGTAATGCGATGGGCCTGGCTCACCTTTTGCGCGCCGACGCATGGCGAGCGCCGGATTTTCGAGATCGTCCGCCGCGGCCATGGCCGCCTTACGATTTACAGGCTGCGCCGACAGGACGTTCGGGACCGGCATCGCATTCGCCGGATAGTAGGCCATCTTTTGTTTGCCCGGTTCGATCCGATGATCGAGGTTCAGCCCTCTGCGATTGACGCCTTTGACCGGCGCCACGCACACACCTTTCACGACCTCAAGGTCGAACCACCATTTCTTCACCGGGTTTAAATCGCCATTGCGCAGAACGTCGTCGAGCCTAACGGCAAGCGGAACCAGTAGCGGTTTGAGAAACCGCGCGTGTATGCCGCACCAACTGGCAAAGCGTTGTAGTAAGGGGCCGTCCGCTGTCACGACTTTGTTGAGCGGACAGGTTTTCATGCAACGCCCGCACGCAGACCCGCGCGCATTGGTCAAACGATAGCGCGCGCACCGTTCGGCGTCCGGCTTCCACATTTCGTAGCCGTTGAACATCACCTTGTCGCCCCACGAGATCGCATCGCATGGGCACTCGCGGGCGCATTTTGTGCAATTGGTGCAAAAATACTGCAGCCCAAAATCGATCGGCTTGTCGACTTCCAGCGGCATATCGGTGGTGAGCACAACGGTCTTGAGGCGGGGGCCGACGAATGGATTCAAAACCAGTTCGCCGATGCGCGACAGTTCGCCCAAACCGGCCAAAAGCATCAACGGGATATGCAAGACATCGCTGTCGACATTGGTTTGGGCACGCGCCGGAAAACCTTCACGGCGTAGAGTTTCCGCCATCACGCCGGCAATTTCAGCGCCGCGCAAATAGGCACGCATGGATTGCGTTCCCGAAATCCAATCGTCGCCTGACGCGCCTTCCATGGTGTCGAATTCTTGGTCGATCACCATGACCACGGCGTATTTGTGCTTAACCTCGATCGGCGAGCCATCGGCGTTGTGGGAGAACCAGGCATAGGCCGGCGCCTCACAGATACCGGTGATGTCGGCACCCAGCAAATAAGACAGCGACTTGATTGCACGGCTATTCGCCGCAGGATCGCCGAAGCGCGCCAAATCGACGGATTGGTCGACCGCACCGTCTTGGACCGGGACCATCGAGCGCATCGACGGCAACATGCCGGCGGTATGGGGCTGCTTAAACGCGAACCGATGCCGCTCGCGCTGGGCTTTCTCGCCAAGATCGCCGCGCAAGGCGCGATCAAAAAACGCGGCGCGCTTCGAGACACGGGGCACCTCATCATCGAAGATCAATGTCGTGGGGCGATCGACACGACGGACGGTTTCCATCGGATATGTGCCCAGATGCGTCGCCCGTTTGGCGCGACGGCGACGCTCCCGTCCGGAGGTCGCGCCATTGATCCCGAACCAATAGGCCAACC
>JANQOH010000286.1 GCA_028289725.1 Alphaproteobacteria bacterium | reverse complement strand
ACGCAAAACCCGGCGATTTGGTGATCGGCGAAACCGTGCCGGCCCGCCGTCTGGGCCTACGCCAAGCGCGCATAGTCGAAGTTTTGGAAAGCATCGACTCGCCGCGCGCCATCAGCCAACTCGTGCTCAACGCGCATGACGTTCCGCAGCACTTTCCATCCGCCGCGATCGATCAAGCCCGACGCGCGAAAGACGCACCGCTCGACGGGCGGACCGATGTTCGCGAGGTGCCGCTGGTAACTATCGATGACGAAGATGCCCGCGATTTTGACGACGCGGTGTGGGCTGAACCGGATCCCGACACCGAGGGCGGCTGGCACCTGATCGTGGCCATTGCGGACGTTGCGCACTATGTGCGGCCCGGCGACGCGATTGATCAGGAAGCAAAGCGGCGCGGGAATTCGGTCTATCTGCCGGACATGGTTGTTCCCATGCTGCCCGAAGCGTTGTCGAATGGCCTTTGCTCTTTGCGCCCTGACGAGGATCGCGCCTGCCTGATCGCGCACTTGTGGATCGACGCTGACGGCGCCCTCCACCGCCATCGATTTGAACGGGCCCTCATGCGCTCGGCCGCCAGGCTCACCTATCGCGCGGTCCAAGAGGCGATTGATGGACGGCGGGACGGTACCGCGGGCGCATTGTTCGATCCGGTTATCACGCATTTGGTTGGCGCTTTCGAAAGCCTGCGGCGCGGTCGTGACGCGCGCGGCACACTCGATTTCGACCTTCCCGAACGGCGCATTTTGTTTGACGACAAGGGCCATATGATTGGGCTCGAGCCTCGTCCCCGGTTCGACAGCCATCGGATCATTGAAGAATTCATGATCGCGGCAAACGTCGCCGCGGCGGAGACGCTCACGACGAAGCGCGCACCGTGCATGTTCCGCATTCACGATCAGCCGTCGTTAGACAAGCTGGAGGGATTGCGCGAGTACATTGCGACGTTTGGCTACAAACTGACCCGGTCGCGACACATCACGCCGGGTCACTTCAATCAGATTCTCAAGAAGGCGGATGGCACGCCGGAACAGGAAACGGTGGCCATGATGGTCCTTCGTTCGCAGGCGCAAGCCGAATATAGCCCACACAATATCGGGCATTTCGGTCTCAACCTGCCGCTTTATGCCCACTTCACATCGCCAATCCGCCGCTATGCCGATCTTTTGGTTCACCGCAGTTTGATCAAAACGCTGCGCCTGGGGCGCGACGGCCTCGCACCCCACGAAGCGGACGAATTTGAGCAAATCGGCGCCGAAATCTCGGCAACGGAACGCCGCGCCGCCACTGCGGAACGGGATGCCGCTGATCGATTCGCGACGCTCTTCCTCGCGGAGCAAGTCGGCGCGATTTTTTCGGCGACGATCACCGGCGTCACGCGCTTTGGCCTCTTCGTACAACTCCAAGACACCGGGGCAGAGGGGCTGATTCCAATACGAGATTTCGGTGAGTACATGCACCACGACGAACGCCGTCATCAATTGTCCGGCGAGACCAGCGGCACCACCTATCGGCTCGGCGAGGCCGTCGATGTGAAGCTGATTGAGGCTGATACGGTCACCGGGTCGCTGCGTTTCGAGATGGCCGACATACGGCCGCTGCGAACCAAATCGCGCCCGGGCCAACGACGGAAATCGCGCAGGCACCGGCGCTAAACCGCCTCGCTAGACCGGGTACAGGCACTGTGTTACCTGTCGCCCTGTTTTCCGCACCGTTTGAACCCGGACAAAGCCATGATTGAACACGACGCGCCCACCGAGGAGAAACCGCGTTCGCTGCTAAGCGCGCTAGGGCGTGGCTGGCGGCGTCGGTGTCCGCGCTGTGGACAGGGCAGCATCTTCGATGGCTATTTGAAAGTGCACCCGCGGTGCGGAACGTGCCATTTGGAATTGCACCACCACCGCGCGGACGATGCACCGCCCTATTTCACGATCATGATCGTCGGTCACATCATCATCGGCGGCATGCTATGGCTTGAGACGGAGGCGCATCCACCGGCTTGGGTTCATATGTCCCTGTGGCTGCCGCTCACGCTGATCCTTACGTTGGCACTGCTCCCGCTCGTCAAGGGCGCCTTGATTGGATGGCAATGGGCGCTTCGAATGCACGGGTTCGAATCCTCCGCCTCTGACGTCTAGTGCACAGCCCGGCGGTTTCCCGCTCGCGGCAATTTCGCGGTCTACTCGCAGCGACCTGCACCATCGGTGTATTCGGAATCACGGTTGGCTTGGCCGTACCCCTGCTCGCCCTCATTCTCGAGCGCGATGGCTACTCGGAAGGTCTGATCGGTCTCAACGCGACCGCGCAATTCCTGGGCATCATGGCATTTGCGCCGCTGGCGCCGCGCGCGATTCAGAAATTTGGCTTGAGCCGACTCATGGCAGGGTCGCTCATTTTCTGCGCGGCATGCCTCGCGCTCTTGCCTGTCTTTCAAAACTATACGGCTTGGCTCTTCATCCGGCTTTTGTTTGGTGGTGCCGAAGGCTTGCTGTTTGTCGCCGGCGAGACATGGATCAATCAGGCCGTGGACGACCGCATACGCGGTCGAATCACCGCGCTGTACGGCACGACTCTCGCAGCCGGGTTCGCCGTCGGTCCGCTTATCATCTCCGCGACCGGGATTGACGACAACACGCCGTTTTTGGTTGGGACGATCCTGATATTGGCAGGTCTCGGCCCATTGGCGCTGGGCGCCACCGCCGCACCGGCCATTGCCACCGGCGCCACGCGCGGCATCGCCGCCATCATGCGTGCCATTCCCATCGCCGCGGCCGCGACATTGATGTTTGGGTTACTCGATGGCGGATTGATTGCATTGCTCGCGGTATACGGCTTGGCAATTGGATTCGATACCGGGGGTGCCGCGCAGTTATTGACCATCCTGGTGGTCGGCGGCATTTTTCTCCAGTTGCCCATCGGTTGGATCGCGGACAAAACCGACCGAGTTTGGGTGCTTGTCGGTTGCGGGCTACTCGCCGCCAGTATTCTTGCGGTCGCGCCTTTCGCGGCACAAACCGCCTTACTCCCTGTCCTGCTCTTTTGCCTAGGTGGCCTACTGGGGTCGTTTTGGTCGCTTTCCATGGCGGTTCTCGGCAGCCGCTTCCGCGACGGCGATTTGGCAGCCGGCAATGTTGGCCTCACCCTGGCATACGGTCTCGGCAGCGTCGCCGGACCCGCGATTGGTGGGTTTGCCATGGAGGCGTGGCCGCCGCATGGCCTGATGTTCGTGTTGGCCGTGCTGACCTTTGCTTTCACCGGATACGGCACAGTAACGCGCCTCACGGCACGCTAGGACAACCGCTTGACAGACCGGCGATCGACGCTAATGTCCGCAGCCTGAGATTGGCGCCGCATTTCGCCCGGAGATACGTTATGGCAAAGCCAGCGACCCTGAAGATTCGCCTGAACAGCACGGCTGGAACCGGTCATTTCTATGTGACCAAGAAGAACCCGCGGAACATCACCGGAAAGCTCGAAATCAAGAAATATGATCCGGTGGCGCGCAAGCACGTTCTCTATAAAGAGGGCAAAATCAAATAGTTATCGCCGGTTTTTAAATTTCCATGGGCGGCCATGCGGTCGCCCATTTTGATTCCTACCGTGCCTTTTTGCACGCACTCCCAATAAAACGCATCAAATCTCGCGAAATCTCACGTCCAATTCTGGTCCGGAGGCGAAACACTTCTAGGTTGATTTGATGGCGGGGGTTTGCGCATGGAACAACACACGGGAAATCTGCTGCCGAGACGAAAGTCTCTAAGGCTTAAGTCGCTGGATTTGACCACTAAATCCGACGGCGACGCGATTCCGAACGACAAACAGCGCTTCAAGCGATGCGCGGTATTTCTGCGCGCGACCATCAATGTGGACAATCAGCCGTACGATTGCGAAGTGCTGAATATATCAGCCGGCGGTGCCCTCATTCGTGTTTCCGGCACGCCCGAGTTTGATGGTGAGTTTACGATCAATATGGAGGGCTTTCCGCCCTTGTCGGCCGAGGTTGTCCGAACGCATCAGAATAATCACGGCATTGCATTCCGCGAAGACCCAAAGAAAGTCGCGGAAATGGTGGCGGAGCTGCTTGCCTCGTCGCCCCATGCGCGGGAGCAGCGCCGCTTCCCGAGGCGCTTGGTTCTGCTCGCCGCCTCATTCTACGTCGGCGATCGGTTTGTCCAGGCGAAAGTCCATAATTTGTCGGCCGGCGGTGCATACATCAAAGCCGATACCCTGCCCGATCCCGGCCAGACGATCGATTTGAACTTGGCGCGATTTGGCATCATGCGGGTGCGGGTGGTTTGGACCGACGAAGGAGCGATGGGCGTCAATTTTGTCGACCCGACGTCCGAGATCATCAAACGCATTGGGCATCTGCTTCCCGGGCTCCCGGATATCAACTGAAGCATAAAGCCGGCGCGACGGGCATTAGCAACGGCCCCGCACGAGCATCCCACATACGACCTTGGGGTTTAGGGCGACGGCCCATCTCGCGTATGATCCCGGCATGAACGCCGAATCTGCCGAGGTCCTGGCTTTGTCGGCCCTTGGCCACATCGCGAACAACACTATGTTGCTCGACCGGTTTGTCGCGATTTCCGGGTCGAGTGCCGATGACATCCGCTCGGGCGCGGCTGACCCCGCCTTCTTGGCCGGTGTCTTGGACTTTCTGCTCTCCGACGAAACGGCGCTTTTGGCATTTTGCCAAACCAGCAACATCGATCCGGAAATTCCGGGGCGCGCGCGCGCCTTCTTGCCCGGCGCGCCGATGGATTGGTAGCGCGATGGCCGTCGCTCGACTCTCTCCGAAGGTCGCCGACCAAATCGACTCGGTCGATCTGGACACGGCGCGACCGTTGATCATTTGTGACGCCGACGAAGTGCTGTTCGCCTTCATGGCCGCGTTCGAGGCCTATCTGAACGACACGGGTCACTTCTTCGACTGGTCGTCGTTTGCGCTAAACGGCAATATTCGCCGCCAATCTGACTCGCAACCGGTGGAGGGTGACCGGATACCAGTGTTGCTTGCGGGCTTCTTCCAAGAGCGGACGGCCAGTATTGCGCCAATTCCTGGCGCGGCGGAGTCCCTGGCCCGACTGAGCACGCGCGGGCAAGTTGTCGTGCTCAGCAACTTGCCGTCGGAGCAAGCGCCGGCGCGACGTGAAGCCCTGCTCACGCACGGTATGGATTATCCGCTGGTCGCGAATTCGGGCCCCAAAGGTCCTGCGGTACACCGATTGTCAAAGGCGGTTAGCGCGCCGGCTTTCTTTATTGATGATGGCCCCAACCATCACAAATCGGTCGCGGAGCATGCCGATCACGTCCGCCGCCTGCACATGGTCGCCGATACGCGATTGGCGAAACTTCTCGATCCGGCGCCTCATAGCCACCATCGCACGGATGACTGGCCAAGCGCCGAGGCCGTGATCGGAAGTGAGCTCGCGAAACGCGGCTTCTGAACCGACGGGCCGGTGAGAACATGCGTATCGGCGTCGATGTCGGCGGGACAAAAATCGAGGCCGTGGCGCTTGATGACGACGGTCGCGAAGCGCAACGCCGCCGCGTCAAAACGCCGCGAGACGACTATCAGGCGACAATAAGCAGCATCGCCCAATTGGTTGCCGAGGTAGCGCGTGATACGCCAAGCGACACGCCGGTCGGCATCGCTACGCCGGGCGCGATTTCGCCCACGACCGGCCTGCTCAAGAATTCAAACTCGACGTGGATGAACGGCAAACCCGTCGATGCTGACTTGGCGCGGGCGATTGGGCGCCGGATCCGCGTGGCGAACGATGCCGACTGCTTCGCACTCTCGGAAGCCGTGGACGGCGCAGCCAAAGACGCCGGCACCGTGTTTGGCGCCATCCTCGGAACCGGTGTCGGTGGCGGCATCGTGGTCGCCGGCGAGCTTCTATCGGGCCCCAACCACATTTGTGGCGAGTGGGGCCATAATCCCCTGCCCTGGCCCCATTCGACGGAATCCCCAGGGCCTGCCTGTTATTGCGGTAAACAAGGATGCATCGAAACCTTCTTGTCGGGACCGGGCCTGGCCGCAGACCATACAAAACAGTGCGGGCAACGCCGTACACCTGAACAAATCGTCGAAGACGCTGAAAGCGGATTGCCCGATGCCGTCGCAAGCGTTGCGCGGTATCAGGATCGTCTCGCGCGCGCCTTGGCGCTGGTCATCAACATCATCGACCCGCACGTTATCGTTCTCGGCGGCGGCCTCTCGAACGCCCGCGTCCTCTACCGAACCGTTCCCGAGCTCTTAGCGCGCTACGTATTTTCCGACACAGTGGCGACGCGGCTTGTCCAAAATCGGCATGGCGACTCCGGCGGTGTCCGTGGTGCCGCTTGGCTTTGGCCAGCCAGAGTATCACCGGCATGACAGCCTCGCCGCATGGATTGTGTCGCGACTGCGGCGAGACCTTTGATACCGATGGAACGGCGCGATGCCCCGCTTGCCAGAGCCCGCGGCTGATTTGCCACGATGAATTGTTCGAACTTGGTATCGCTCATATCGACTGCGATGCGTTTTACGCGGCAGTCGAGAAACGAGACAACCCGGACTTGGTCGACCGTCCGGTCATAGTCGGCGGCGGACGCCGCGGCGTTGTTAGCACCGCGTGCTACATCGCGCGGCTCTACGGCGTCGGTTCAGCCATGCCCATGTTTAAGGCCCTGGAGGCCTGCCCTGACGCTGTGGTGGTGCGACCGGATATGCGGAAGTATCAGGCCGTTGGCCGCGAGGTGCGGGCCTTGATGCAGACTGTGGCATCACGGATCCAACCGGTTTCGATTGATGAGGCCTATCTCGACCTGACCGAAGCCATCGACGGGTCCGGTGCAACGCCGGCGGAGCGCTTGGCCGGCCTTGCCCGCCGCGTCGAAGCCGAGATCGGCATCACGGTGTCCATTGGCCTGAGCTACAACAAATCCCTCGCGAAACTCGGTTCGGATTTCGACAAACCGCGCGGCTTTACCGCGGTCGGGCGCGCCGAGGCACGCAGTTTCCTCGCGCCGTTGCCCGTGCGGAAGATTTGGGGCGTTGGCCCCGCCTTTGCGCGCCGCTTGCAACGCGACGGCATCAACCGCATCGGCCAGCTGCAAGACCGCAGCGTCGAGGAGTTGGCACGACGCTACGGCAGTATGGGCCGCCAACTGGCTCGCTTCGCCCGCGGCCAAGACGATCGAAAGGTTGAACCGCGCGGCGAATCCAAAAGTGTGTCGTCGGAAACCACGCTCGAGAGCAATCGTACGGACTTAGCCGACTTGGAACCGGTTTTGGATCGGTTGAGCCAGCGCGTGGCGGAGCGGCTCGAGAGACATGCGCTGGCGGGCCAAACGGTGGTTTTGAAATTGAAAGCGGCGGATTTCAGTTTGAAAACCCGCTCCATGACCCTTTCGTCACCCACGCAAAAAGCCGCCGTCATCAACCGCGCCGGACAAACGCTGCTGGCGCGCGAAATCGATGGAACGTCCTACCGCCTCATCGGAATCGGCGTCAGTAAACTGGCCGACGCGTCAATAGCGGATCAGCCCGATATGTTGGAAGTGCAACGCGGGTCGCCCTGATCAACGGGCGACGATTAGCAGTCAGGACTGGACAGAAGCTCGATGTTGTCGAGCACGGCGCGCATCGAAAACTCGCCGTAATCAAGCAACAAATTGCCCGCCACGCCATTTTCAAGCAAGCGATAGGAAACCTCGAATTCGGGCTCGAGTTCTTGCTGTTCGTGCGGGAAATAGGCCATCGCCACCGGCCAGGATCGCAAGCCAGACAAATCTTGCATGGCAGCGCCCGCATTCGGATTGTCGGTACCGACCTGCTGGCTGTTTTCAGGAATCACCGGACCGATGAATGCCGTGACGTCGTGAATGCTGTCGGGACCGGTACCGCTGAAAACCGTTCGCGCAACCATCCGGTCACCGGCCAATGCGCGTTCGACCACCAGGAACAGATGCTCGGACGGAAACATGGTGGCCGGCGGCAGGTCCAATTCCACGCCATCAGGTGAGGTAAAAGTGACGTGCCCACCCACACTCGCGTCGCTCAGGTCATCGCGAGTCGCTGTCCCGACAAACTCTTCATAGGGCTTGCCATCGGACGATGAGCGCATGCTGAATCGGAAATTCTCACCGGTCTTTGATTCGAAGCTCGAAAAGCTGAACTCATTCTTCAGCGGCGGGCCGCCAACGTGCGACAGAACCATGCGCACCTTCTGATTGACGGTCCATCCTTCACACGCATCCGCCCACTCCAGCATCATCCGGCCCTCCAGGCCGGTGATCTCGCTCCCATTCCGGACGGACTCGAGCGTAATCTCATAAAGAGCACGGTGCGCAATGAGCTCGAGCGAGTCCGCTGGGCGCGCGGTGACACCCGACAAGACGGCGACGCCGAGTACGACCGCGGCGGCATTCATGTGACTAGCCTTCATGTGCACTCTTTCAGATTTTCGGGCGCCGGATTCGCGGCGCGCTCTCAAATTTTTCTTGTCGCCGAAGCTGGAGGGCACGGCAAATAGATGGAGTTGCGAAATGATATACCAATCAAGCGCGATAAAAACTGGTTTGATCGCTGTATATCGAATGAAAACCAGGGAATTCAATGCAGCGCGGCGGCGCAGCAACGACCGCTTGCCGGGAGATCGACACACCATTGCGGGGAAAAGATGAAGGCAAAGCTCATTCTTGCCGAGAGCGTAATTGTTCTTGGGGTGTTCGCTCTGTTGTTCGCGCTTGTGAACGTCGTCACCCACATTTGGCTAGGATCGGTTTCGCCAATCCAGGCACATATTGACCGCCACGTGGATATGGCCTCGATGCGCGATCAGTTGCGCCGGGCAGATCCGGCCTTATTGGCAGAGGCGTATCAGCGGGATCTCGACGACATCGTCGCGATCATTGGCGATCAAACGCAAGTTTTCCCGGAATATGACGCGTTCGTTCAGTTCAAGATGCCGGCGGTCGCGACGCCGACGTTCAACTACGACGCTGCCGGATTTCGGCGCAATCGGACCGATCAGGGCCCCTGGCCCCCCGACGACCGCGCGGTCAACATCTTCGTGTTCGGTGGCTCCACAACGATGGGCAGCGGGGTTCCGGATGGTGAGACCTGGCCACAGTTTCTTCAATCACAGCTCCAATCGACCACCGGAGGAACGATCGCCGTCTACAATTTCGGTCAACCCGCGCACTTTTCTTCACAAGAAGTTGCGCACTTCGCCGCCCTTCTAAGGCAAGGGCATGTGCCGGATGCGGCAATCTTCCTCGATGGCCTCAACGAAATGATCATGCAGGAGGGGATTCCCGCCTGGACCGGATTTCTCAAAGATGCTGCGGAGCGACTCCATGTGATCTGGCACCGCGACGATGCGATCACGCACCTGAAGGCGTTCACGGCGCGCCTGCCCGTCGCCTCATTGGTTCGAAACTTCGGCCAGACACCGTCAAGTCCGGTCCCGACCATCGATGCCGGCGCTTTCAACGACCGGGCGGCGGCTCACAAGGCATGGCAACGCTATCGAGCCAATCGGCGAATGGCGGCAGCGCTAGCCGACGCGTTCGACGTCTCGGCGCTCTTCGTGTGGCAGCCGACCCCGTATTTCGCGTATAGGCGGACCGACGACATCCTAAAAATGCTCGAAGCCTGGGGCCCCTCACATCAAGCCGTCCTGCGCGCCAAATTCGGCTATGAGCAACTCAGCCCCGAGATCGCGCTGGACTTCGGCACCGCCCCGCGCCGCATTTGGTGCGGCGAAGCGTTTGCCAATAGCGAAGAACTGCTGTTCGTCGACCATGCCCATTACAATGCGCGCGGCAACCAGATCGTCGCTGAATGCGTCGCCGATGCGCTGCTGCAACGGCGTTTGGTTCCAAAACTGGGATTCTGACACGCCGCATGTCGCAGACCGAGTTGCACCCGGTGCGGAAATCAGGAAATCGACCTGGCGGCGGCGCGCCGCGCCGCTTATGCTCAGGCCAAATTTACCCCACGAGTCCAAGGAGATGACGCATGGGAGGGAAGATCGAGGCGCGGCTGTCCGAGCTCGGGATCGTGGTACCGAAAGCCGCCACGCCGGCAGCCAACTACGTGCCGTTTGTGACCGTAGGCAATGTCGTGTTCATTGCCGGCCAGATCACCTTCTGGGACAATGAGGTCCGCTATGTTGGCAAGGTCGGTGATGACTACACAGTCGAGGAAGGCAAGCAAGCGGCGCGTCTTTGCGGGTTGAATCTCATCTCTCAGTTGCGCGTTGCATGTGACGGCGATCTCGATCGGGTCGTGCGTTGCGTCAAACTGGGCGTGTTCGTGAATTGTATTGAAGGATTTGATCGACAGCCCGAAGTGGCCAACGGCGCATCCGACCTCATGGTTGATGTATTCGGCGACCAGGGACGGCATGCGAGGTTTGCGGTTGGCACGAATGCCTTGCCACGCAATGTCGCGGTGGAAGCCGACGGCATTTTTGAGATCGCGTAAAGGAGAAATTGGATGAGCCCGAACGAAGCCCCGCGCAATATCTCCCTTGAGGAAATGGACAAACAAAGTTTGCTCCATCCCTACACCTCAATCGCCGACCACCTTAAGGGCGGACCGGTTGTCGTGGCCGGCGCAAAGGGCGCGCATATTTCGGACATTCATGGCAAGCAATATATCGATGCCATGGGCGGTCTTTGGTGCGTGAATATTGGCTATGGCCGCGACGAGATGGTGGACGCAATTGCCGAGCAAGCCCGCAGCCTCGCCTACTATCACCTGTTCTTCTCTATGTCTCAGGAACCCGCCATCCGTTTGGCGGACCAAGTTCTGAGCGTAATGCCAAGCCAGATGAGCAAGGTGTTTTTCTGCAACTCCGGTTCAGAAGCCAACGACACTCAGGTGAAGATCGTTTGGTACTACAATAATTTGCGCGGCAAGCCGGAAAAACGGAAAATCATCTCACGGATCAAGGGCTATCACGGCGTCACCGTGGCCGCAGCGAGCATGACCGGCCTGCCCCCGCTGCACAACTCGTTCAATTTGCCGCTTTCGGATTTCCTGCACACCTCGTCGCCCCATTACTATTGGGAGGCGCCTGAGGGCATGTCGGAACGAGATTTTTCGAAGAAGCTCGCAAAAGACCTCGACGACATGATCGTCGCCGAGGGACCGGAAACGGTCGCCGCCTTCATTGCCGAGCCGATCATGGGCGCGGGCGGCGTGGTGGTGCCGCCGGAAGGCTATTTCGACGAAATCCAGCCTGTTTTGAAGAAGCACGACGTACTGTTTATCGTCGACGAGGTGATCTGCGGCTTCGGTCGACTCGGCCGCTGGTTCGGCACGAACTACTTCAACCTTGAACCGGACATGATTTCCATCGCCAAGGGATTGACCAGCGCGTACATCCCGATGTCGGCTGCGGTGATCTCCGAGAAGATTTGGGACGTATTGCGTGAGGGCTCACCCGAAATTGGGCCATTCGCGCACGGGTATACTTATGGCGGCCACCCGGTCGCGGCGGCGGCAGGATTGAAAACGATCGAGATCATGAAGCGCGAGAAAATCGTCGAACATGCCGCGAAGATCGCGCCTTATCTCCAGCGCCGCCTGCGGGAAACATTTGCGGATCATCCACTTGTCGGCGAAGTGCGCGGGGTGGGTCTACTGGCAGGCATTGAGCTTGTCGCCGACAAGGCCAATAAGACACCGTTCGATCCCAAGCTTGGCATCGGCCCCCGTATGTCGAAGAAGCTGCTGAATGGCGGCATGATCAGTCGGGGTGTCGTCAATTCGCTCTGCTTCTCGCCGCCGCTCGTGATCAAGGAAGCGGATGTGGACGAAATGGTCGACAAGTTCTCGAAAGCGCTTGCCGAAATGGCCGACGAGTTAACCGCCGAAGGCAGCTGGAAGGCGGCCTAGTGCCGGAAACCTTGTGAGCCGCGCGCAACAAAAAGGAGCGGAAAGCGCGGGGGGACTCAAGCTCACCGCCAGCACCTATGCGAACATTTCGGAGATCGGGCACGCCGCGTGGGACCGGTTGGCGGGCCCGGATCACCCTTTTTTGTCGTTCGCGTTCCTGGATGCGTTGGAAGACAGCAAGAGCTGCTGTGCCGATACCGGATGGCTGCCCCAGCATGTGGTGGTCGAGGACGAGGCCGGCGCACCAATCGCCGCAATGCCGCTATACCTCAAGAACCATTCACGCGGCGAGTATGTATTCGACCATGGCTGGGCAGACGCCTATGAGCGCGCGGGTGGCCGATACTATCCGAAGCTACAATGCTCGGTGCCATTCACGCCCGCGACGGGGCCGCGCCTTCTCGTTGCGCCGGACGTAGAGCCGGACCTGGCGCGCACAGCGCTACTGTCGGGCGCGGTCCAAGTTGCGCAGCGCCTTGGTGTATCGTCGCTGCACGTCACCTTCCCGACGGAAGAGGAATGGCGACTTATGGGCGATGCCGGGTTTTTATTGCGGACCGGCGAACAGTTTCATTGGGCCAACAACGGCTACGCAGACTTTGACGAGTTTCTAAGCACGCTCAATGCGCGCAAACGAAAGATGATCCGCAAGGAGCGTGCGCGCGCATTAGGGTCCGAGATCGCGATCGACACATTTACCGGCGATGATTTGCGTCCGGAACATTGGGACGCCTTTTTTCAGTTCTACATCGACACCGGGAGTCGCAAATGGGGCTCGCCCTATCTAACGCGAGCCTTCTTCGATCGCATACACCACACGATGGCCGATCAGATCGCGCTGGTCATGTGTCGCCGCGACGGTCGTTATATCGCCGGCGCGCTCAATTTTATTGGCAGCGACACTTTGTTTGGCCGCAATTGGGGGTGCATTGAGCACCACGACTTTCTGCATTTTGAAGCATGCTATTATCGCGCCATCGACTTTGCCATCGAGAACGGATTGAAGTGGGTCGAAGCTGGCGCACAGGGACCGCACAAAATTCAGCGCGGTTATCTCCCCCGGCACACTTATAGCGCCCACTGGATCGCGGACACGTCATTCCGCAACGCTGTCGCCGATTATTTGGAGCACGAACGGAAGCAGGTCAATTACGAAATTGACCTGATTGGCAAAGATTATACGCCATACAAGAAAGAAAACAGCTAGATCGCTATTCGTTATCCTACTAGCGTATTGTTATCCAATTATTGAACGATCGGAATTATTTCCATGCCGTAATGGCTGTAAAATAAGTCGCAATCTGGGATCGCTCAATCCGATCAAAACCTGCCTCGCGCAGCAACGAATTTTGAGCCTCGGCGGTGGGAACCACGTTTCCCCAAATCAGTTCGTTAAAGGCCGTTTGGACCGCAAGGGCGTGATCGCGGGCGCGCAAACCCGCCAAGTCCGCCGGATAAGTCTCGTCCAAGATAAACAGCGGTGCACCGGGCTTCAGCGCCTTGTGACAATTGGCGATGACCTGCGGTCGCACCGCGACCGGGATCTCGTGCAGCACTTCAAACATGGTCACAACATCAAACTCGTCGGCGTGCGCGATCTCGCCGCCATCGATCAACTCAACGCGCACACGATCCGCAAGCCCCGCATCCGCGACGCGTTGATTGGCGAGGTCGATGCCATGCCGGTCCACATCCACGCCGACGCATTCGGCTTTCAGATGCGCTTCCGCAATGCGCATCAGGAGACCGGCCGCGCCGCACCCCATGTCGAGCACCTTCGCGCCATCGGCCAGTTTCTCTTTGAGTCCCGGGATCGCGGGCAACATGCGGCGCGCAATGATCGCGTGGAAGCCGGCGGTCGTCGTCGCGATGGCGTCGGAGAATTCTTGGCCGTGATCCTGGAAGCTGTAGATCGACCCCGACCGGAGATACTCCGGGTAGCGGGCAAAATCCTCGGCGTAGTAGCTTGTCGCGCCCTTGAAGTAGGGTGCCAGATATCGCGGATGACGCCGGTCCACCAGTATCGTGTCGAAATGCGGCGCCAATCGGTAGACCGGTTCTTCGCCGTCATCCCCTTCAAGCAGTTGATACGCGTAGGCGGTCCGGCACAAGATATCGACATAGGGCGGATGCAGATCCAGGCTCTGCGCGAGTTGTGCAGCGCTCGCACCGCCATCCGCCGCCGCAATCGCGTCAAAAAGCCCGAGCTTTCCACCAATGTCGATCAAATGGACGGCGTGAAACCCTTTCAGGTAGTCCCACATCAAATCGGTTTGCTGTTCGGGGGTAATTTCGTCCACTTTCGCTTCGGCCATGCCTGGGCCCTTCTCTGTTACGCCGTAGTCGGCTAATTTCGCGCAAAACCGGGCGAGGGACAAACGCCCGATGTGGAGACGTCACAAAGGGAGAAGATGATGGCCCATATCGAGGAAATACCGGAAGCCCAGGCAAGTTCGGAAATCAACACGCTATACCGCGATATCAAGGCGGTGACCGGCGTCGGATTGGTCAATCTGATCTATCGCCATTGGGCCGCGAAACCACCCGCGCTCGAATGGGCTTGGGGCGCGCTTCGGCCGCTTTTCGCAAACGGCCGCATTGCCACGCAGGCCGAGACGTTGGTCAAAGAGCTCAACCTGGACGTCCCGCCGCAAGTCCCAATGGAAGCGTTTCGGGTCGCTGGCATCGGGGACCATGCGGTCGGCACTGCGTCCGATATCGTCGCTGCGTACAATAAAGGCAATTCACAGAACCTGATCGTCATGCCGGCGTTGGCACGTTTTATCGCCGATGGTGGCGCCGAACGCCCGGCCCACGCCGCAACAGACGAGCCGGCCCCAAAGCGTCCGCGCGATCATCCGCCGATCACGGCCGTCGCAGACATGTCAAAAGAGACGCGCGAGCTCATCGAGAAAATGAGCGCGCCGATCTCGCCTGACGATCGCCCGATGATACCAAGCCTTTATCGTCACCTGGCCCAGTGGCCGCAGTTGCTGGCAATGGCCGCGGCATCGGCGCTAGCGCCGGCCCGCGCGGCGGCGGTCG